>NZ_LYTG01000095.1:0-2406 GCF_001816105.1 Exiguobacterium sp. SH31 | reverse complement strand
TGCTTCATTTTCAATCCCAGTAATGCACCTCACGTGATATCCTATTATTGGAAGGAGGTGATTACATGAAAATCAAAGGCTTGAAAGAACTTCAAAAAGAATTGAAACAGATGGCAGATCGTGCTGAATCCTTAAATGGTCAACAATCAGTCCCTCTGGATGAATTAATGACAAGTTCTTTCATGGAAAGTCATACATCATATTCAGACTTTGATAAATGGCTAGAAGGTGGTGGCTTCTCCGCTAATTCAGCTGAAGAGTTTGATGCAATTGACGAAAACGAGTTAGATAAATACGTGGCTTCGTCTACGAAATTTGACTCTTGGCAAGATATGCTTGGCGACGCTTCAGGTCAATGGGGTATGAATCAAATTATGGGTAAATAAATATCATTTAATTACCTTAAGATGAGTGAAGCTTTTTTAACGCATCTATTAGCTCCTCTACTTGCTGCAACGCAGAAGTGAGGAGCCTTTTAACTTCTTTAAACTCTTTGTTATTCGTAAAATCGACGCTGACGATTACCTGGCTTTGCTTATCTTTTGATGGACTCATACCTTTAGCCTCCGATTCATTTATTCAGCTTCTCTTCTTCGCGAGCTTTGGCCGCAGCTAGACGAGGTGCCGAAGTCTTTTTAAAAAACTGGACCATCGCCTTAGCCGTTTGTGGCGAAATACCAAAGTCGGCCGGGCTTTTTCGTGTTTCCTCAGATTTCATCACAAGCTCTCCTTTCATCAATGTCTTCGCTAAACGTCATCCAGTTTTATTAAGTTTAGTTAAACGATACTCATTTTCAAAAAAAATAATCTCATCAACATCTAATTCTACGATTTTTGTGAAAGCCAATGCCTTATCTATTCTAAATTTAGATTCATAGCGCTCTATTTTAGCGTATCCATTAGTCGACATATCAAGCATCTTGGCCATTTCTTCCTGATTATAGCCAGCTATCAGTCTAGCTTGTTTCATAGTAAAACGTTTCATGTGATCACCTCCTTGACTTCATGATAATACTGTTAAACTAAACTTGTCAACATACTTAGTATAGTTTAACTATATAAAAGTGGTTGAATTAAATATTTTTATATTTAGTACTTACATCTTTGTATATTTTAAGTATACTTTAGTTGTTAGGAGGTGAAAAATATGTACGATTTTAATAACATCCGCGAGAGTGTAGGGAAAAAAATTAAAGATAAACGTACTTCTTTTGATTTAACTCAAGAACAACTCGCAGAAAAATTAGGAGTATCTAAAGGATCAATCTCCTCATGGGAAAAAGGGAGAACAGCACCACGAATGGATAAAGTGAGCCAGATGGCAGAAATATTTAATGTACCTTGGAGTTATTTTGTGTCTGAATCTGAAGAGACGTCATTATCTACTCCCCTCCCCCCCGACGCCATCACTCGGATCACTGCATCGAATTACAAAATCCCAGTGTACGGCAGCATATCGGCCGGCATCCCGCTCGAGGCGATCGAGAACCTGACGGAGACGTCGGTTCCGGATCACGTCATTCTCAAGCATGGGGAAGACAAGCTATTCGGTTTGCTTGTTAGAGGAGATTCGATGAATAAGATTGTTCACGATGGCCATTACGCTATCCTATGTAAGACGGATCGTGTGGAGTCTGGTGAAGTGGCTGCGGTGATCGTGAATGGATATGACGCTACCTTAAAGCGCGTCATGCTGTTAGATCGAGGAGTCTTGCTGGAGCCATCAAGTTACAATCCGGAGCACACTCCGAAGATGTATCTTGATCAAGAAGCGAAGGACATTAAAGTGATTGGGAAGTTGGTGGCCGTTATGTCGCCGCCGGACTTTAAGTTTTGAACAATTTAAAGAGCATAATGAAATCAAAAAGTATTGGACACCCATTTTAGAGGGTACCCAATACTTTTTGATTTCATTTTTATAAATATATTAGCTACTGTTTCTTAATCCGTGTTCCATCACCTTTTTTATTGAACAATATGTAAATTTTGAAATTTTATTTGGTATAATAATACTTTCGTGGATTGTACATTTTTTAGGATGGAGCAGAACTAAATGTGTAAATTTAAAAGAATCAATTATCGCCTTGCTATTGTCGAGTACCCAATCACAATCGAGGAGATGGAAGAGATTGAAATAGAGTTTCCAAAACGTGAGCGAGCTTATTATGAAATTACATTAAAAGCATTAAAAAAGATCCTAAAACCGACTGAAAAAATTTTCGGGATTGAGGGTGTACAGCCAACGTCTTTTCATAATGGTTTCCTTGTTCTAACTCAAGACGAACTCATTCTGTCTATTCATAAAGGCTGTTTGATACCTCGTGCCGCACTTAAACGTATACCAATGAATAACATCATTAAAGTGGATTTTGTCATCATCGATACTTCTAATAACCCAATTAAAAT
>NZ_LYTG01000094.1:0-3049 GCF_001816105.1 Exiguobacterium sp. SH31 | reverse complement strand
GAAAAGACTCCTTTTCACTATCAACGTAAATCATACCATTACTTATTAAAAATAATGGTATGATTTCAAACTCCTGGTTAGGAACTATTTAATTATATTTAATCACAGAATGTCATTATTAAAAATAAGTATATCCGTCCAAATAAATATACTTATAATGACTAGTTGTTGAAGATACCCCAAAATTTACAGATGCCGCTTGATTTAGTCCAATGTTTACTGCTCCGTTTGTAGTAACAGTGTTGTTATTATAAAAATCTCCATTCACAATCCAAAAAATTCGATTAGGGCTTTGTAAATGCGCGTACACAGATCCATCAAATCCCTTTGTAAGAGTACCCCCATAAGTCTTTCTATTCATACCAACATTCAAGATTTTTTTAATCGCTCTAAAGGAAGCCCCACCTTCATCTGTTTGGCAGTAGAATTTTAAGGAAGGCTTGTATTCACTTTTAACTGTAAAAATGGTAGAAATTGTTCTGTAGGTTGCCGTTGCTGCTGTAACAGCTTGTGAAGAGGAAGTGATTCCAGATAAGTTTTGAGGATTTCTCAGCGATTTTTTTGATGTCGGTGCTGAAGTTCCTTCTATAACTTGACTTGCTGCTTCTTCCTCAGTGATTCCTTCTTCGTCAGATATTTGTTTTACTACCTCATCAAAGGTCAAGACCTCACTGATCACGGTTCTCTGATCTGGATTATTGAAGTCTATTGCACCATTAGATAATGCATTCTCATGACTACTGCTTAAAGAATAGTTTCCTGCTGCATATGTAGGAAGTGCTGAGGTAGAAACAAGACCTGCTACAATTAAACCAGTAATAACGTTCTTCTTCATTGACATAGTAAAACGCCTCTCTTCTCAGTTAATGTTATTTAAAAGGTAACTTATGTTTAAATATTATTACGAATTACCATTATTTTCAACGTGAGAATTATTATTATCGGGCTTAAGTTACATCTTTATAAATTATTCCACCCTAACGAACTATTTTGCTATTGATATTAAATAACTAAATAAGCGCAAACAAAAACCACCTGCTGAACTACCTTTGAGATTGGACTTACAGGTCCAACTTTTGGGGCAGTTCATTGAGGTGGTTTTTGGTTTCATTGAATTTTTTTAATCCCGAAAACAACATATCCAGGTTTTTGTTCATAGTCTGATATATAGGTTATGGTTGCACTTAAACTTCGACCGGTAAACACACGATTATCGTCTATTTCATTTAAAACTACAGTATCTGAAACTTTAAAGTCTCTGTCATTAAAACGAATTTCAAAGGTTTTAAAACCATTATAAACAGCTTCAAAAAAATCTTTATTAATTTTAAGTTGATGAGTTGTCATATTTCATACCACGTCCTTAGACAAGCCAAGAAACTCCGAAATTTTTACAATTGAATCATTGCCGTCGTACCGATAGAGAGGGATATTATAAGTTGAAGCGTAAAGATATGCCCTTTCGGTTTCACGTTTTTGAAATTCTTTAATTCGATCTAAGTCCCATTCATATTTATCCCGAAGGTGTAATCGTTGTTGAATTAACCTTTCATCGGCAGTCACCAAAACAATACGCTCAATCTCTGTACGATCCAGTACATCAAATGGAATTTCCGAAATTTCATTGTACGAATTTATTAAGCAAAAGTGTCCGTCTAAAATCAAGTTCGTTCCTTGCTCTAGTTCAAGCTGATTTAGCTCGTAAATCCATGCTTCTTGATTGGGTAAAAGTTCTTTAGTTTTCTTTTCCTCAACTCGAATACTTTTCCCATGTTTTCTGATAAGGTCACTTATTGAATAACAATCTACTGCATATTTCTTGCTTAATTCGTTAAGCATAGTAGTCTTTCCAACGCCATGTACGCCTGAAACAAAAGTATATTTCATCAATATCACCTCTCTTTCATTATTCAACGTAACAAAACGATTGAGGTGCAGCTTTTAAACTCGAATTAAATGACTTCAAATCCACAGGAGAAGTATATTCAATGAATCGTTTAATTTGAATTGCATATCCTACATTTTTCCCTTCAAAATAATCATAGAAATATTCAGAAGATATCCCTGAATGTTCTTTGGTTTTTTTCCAGATAGCCTCAGGCTCGTCAACCATAATATTCTCTATCTCGAACTCTCCTACAACTTTCCCATAAGGTTTTGTCGCATAAACAATTATTGAAGAAATATCTTTCCGTCTAAAAATTGTTTTTCTATATTCAAACTTTTTGTTTCCATTTATAATTTGTTCGACAAACTCTGGCTTAATCGATAATAAAACCTTCACTAACCTCACCTATTTCTATAATATCTCTAATTTGATCATCAGTCAGATCAATAAAGCCCCAATACGCATCTCTATCCATACCGATTTCTTCTATAAGTCTTTTGCGAATGATACGCTTATTCAAAGGAACATTATATAGCATTTTGATTATATGTGGGTATTTCTTTGATTTCCAAAAAGAATTCAGTTCATCCTGTGTAAAAATTGTACCTTTACTACAATAACTCATGAATTCATCTTGGTTTTTAAAGTCTGAAATGTTTTTCACTTCGAGAACAGAACAAATACTTGTTGCAACCGATGAATATTCAGCAGACATATTCTCCTCTCTGGTTCGATAAATAACAATTAAATCACCGATACTTATATCTGCTACTTGAGAAATTCTAGTTAGGTAAATTTTCTCCGTTGTATTTGTGAAAGAGAGATCTTCAATCACATGACTTCGCTCTGTGTTTAAGCGAGAATCCGGAAAAAGTAAAGTATGATATTTAGGGTAAATTGACAACAAATAACTTTTGTTATTAGATTTTAAATTAATCTTTGGAAAGTCTTTATACAAGTCTGAATGAGCAGTATCATCTTTGAAATAAACTAACTCTCCATTCTCTTTGACTCCCCATGGAGAAAATCCAAATTTTTCGAATAGATTAATTAGTCCTTTTTGCTTTTCAAAAAGTGTTACGTATGTAAACTTGATTTCATTTTGAACCATTTTTCGCAAAATAATTCCTAGAAATCTATGACCTAAAACTGTACCATGCG
>NZ_LYTG01000093.1:0-58099 GCF_001816105.1 Exiguobacterium sp. SH31 | reverse complement strand
GAGTCAGCATCGTCTTCCTCTTTAAGATATAAAAATCCATCTAAATTGCCCGAACTATTAAATATGACATAAGCTTCTTCATTTGATTTTCTTAGAAACCAATCTTCAAATTCAGAATAATCTTGTTTTAAAGAATCAAAAAATTCTTCTGATAAATCCAAACTAGAAAATTTCACCTTTTTAATTACATCCATGTGTCTTAATTCTCCCTTCGTTTTTCCAATATCAATATAAATTTACCATAGGAAGATTTTTTTCACAAAAATTCATTTATACGAACTTACGTTCTTATTGTATTACTTATTTAACTTTTTTTCAATATTGCATGTAATATATATAGTAGAGGAGGGGCAAAATGATTACAAAAAACAGACGTACTGCATTGTATATCCGTGTCTCGACAGAAGAGCAAGCCATAGAAGGTTATTCTATTTCAGGTCAGCGCGAACGCTTAAAAGCATTCTGCGTCGCACAGAGTTGGGAAACGATTAAGTTTTATGTAGATGAGGGTATCTCTGGACGTTCCACTGAACGACCAGCATTAAAGAAAATGATGAAAGACATCGAGGATGGATTAATCGATGTGCTATTGGTTTATCGACTGGATCGACTTACTCGAAGTGTACGTGATTTACATGACATTTTAGACTTCCTAGAGAAACATAATTGTCAGTTCCGCTCAGCAACAGAAGTGTATGACACCTCGACTGCTATGGGTCGCATGTTTATCACCATTGTCGCAGCAATCGCCGAATGGGAGTCAGCAAACTTGGGCGAGCGCGTTCGACTTGGCCAGATCGAAAAAGCACGACAAGGTGAATGGTCCGCTCCTGCCCCTTATGGATTCAGAAAGAACGATCAAAAACGCCTGGAAATAAATCCAGACGAGATTGAGGCCGTAAAACTTATGGTACGTAAGGTTAAAGAGGGATACAGTTTCCGCCAACTATCAATGTATATGCAGAATACCTCCCATAAGCCACGTAGAGGCTATAAATGGCACATAGCGTCTTTGCTAGACCTACTGCATAACCCAGTGCTTTACGGAGCAATGCAATGGAATGATGAGGTCTATGAAGGCACTCATGAAGGAATCATGAGCAAAGAAGAGTTCATGCAACTCCAGAACATCATTAAGTCACGTCAGCTTCAAAAGAAACGAGAAACGAATTACAACTTTATCTATCAAACCAAGATCGTCTGTCCATCTTGTGGCAATCGATTGAGTTCGGAATGTTCACGCTGGAAAAATAAGAATGGGATGGAGCGATCAGCTAACCGTTATCGCTGCCAGTCATGCGCCTTAGATGGACGAGAGCCGGTAAGCATTTCAGAATATAAGCTAACACTGCAGCTCATTCAGCATATGAATGCTCTAACCTTTGATGAGAATGATCATGAAGAACTCGAGGCCGAGAAAGATAACCTGCAGCTAATCGAGAATGAGATTCGTCGCATTGAACGAGAGCGCGAAAAATATCAGCGTGCATGGGCCTCAGACCTAATCTCTGACACCGAGTTCAAAAATCGGATGGACGACACAAGAAAACGTTACTCGGACTTAGAACGGCAATTAAACGCCTCACAGGATGAAACAACTTTCGGTAATGTTAACCCGGAATATATTAAACAACTATCCAACGAATTCAACCAGAACTACGAGTACCTCACAGATGAGGAGAAGAGAACTTTTGTACAACAATTCATCGAGTCGATCGAACTCGTAGAAGCTTCTTCCCCTACCGCATCTGTTAAAAAGGTTTATGACGTTAAGCTAGTCAGATTTTTTTAGTTTTTATGTCTACTTAAAACAGACGAAATGTTCTTGATTAAGTAGCCGGAGCTCATCACGCAGCAGCTCGTACGCATCCTGCGGCGACCGGATCGTCGGCGACTCTACTTTCGGCTCTTCGACGTAACGGATGCCGATTGTGAACGCCGCGAGCAACTGCTCGGCTTTCTTCTTCGTCATCCCTTCGATTTGACAGAGGTCGTGCACGGACGCCTGTGACAGTGCCCGAAGCGTCGGATATACATCTGACAACCGCCGGGCCGTCGCCTGCGGGTCCCCGCCCCGTCCACCGATTTGAAGCAGTCTGGCAATAGCGGATTCAACACTTCGGTCGAGCACCATAGTCATTCCTTCACCTACTCTCGCATCATTCACAGAAAGCGCGGCGATACCCCGTGACGCTCGAGCGTCTCGACGAGCGGCCGGAGCGGGAGGCCGACGACGTTATAGTAATCCCCTTCGAGCCGTTCGACGAACAAACCGCCCGACCCTTGGATCCCGTAGGCACCGGCCTTGTCATACGGCTCCGACGAATCGAGGTAGCCGTCGAGCCAAGACTCCGGGATGTCGATGAACGTGACGTGCGTCGTCGTGACGAACAAGTCATGCCGGTCTGGTCCGATGATGCTGACGCCTGTGAGCACTTCATGGGTCGCCCCTGACAAATGCTTGAGCATCCGGCGTGCGTCATCGCGGTCGTTCGGTTTCTCTAAAATCGTTCCGTCTAGGACGACGACCGTGTCCGACCCGATCACAATCGCGTCGCGGTTGTCTCGTGCGACGTCCATCGCTTTCTCACGGGCGAGACGTCCGACGTACTCGTCCGGATGCTCACGTCCGTCAGTCCCTTCGATGACGTTTGACGGGATCACCTCGTGCAAAATGCCGGCTTGTTTCAACAACTCGGTCCGCCGCGGCGACATCGAGGCGAGGATGACACGTTTCTGTGTTGTGTTCATTGTATCGACTCCTTCCATACTTTCGAAACGGGCTTCCTTGCCGTTTCACGCTTCTCTGTTGATTGTAGGCAAAGCGTCACCCGAACACAATCCAAGACGCCAAAAAAAACGCCCCTTCTTTTCGAAGGGACGCTCGTTTACGGTGTCGTGTAATCGTACACCGGGATATCTTTTCGTGGGAACGTCTGCGTCGGCACGTAGCGGTCCGGGACAAGTTGATCGAGGTCGGGCCGGTAAAACGCATCGAGTTCGACCGTGAAGTCGAGCGGTGCGGCAGGTTCGGTCGTGTTCGGGCCCGCTTCGGCAGGTCCCGTGAACTGGACGGTCCGTAAAATGTGGACCCGGTTCATCGACTCGACCGACTCGAGGAAGAGGACGAGCGCCTCATACGTCTCCGCTTGGAGCGACACCGTCGAGCGGACGGACGAGGCGTTGACCGGTGTGATCTCGACCGGTTCAGCCGGTTCGGCCGTCTCGCTCACATCGTTCGGTTCCGGTTCGTCGATCGGTTCAGGCACTTCCGATTCGGCGATGAGTCCGTCCGCAAAAGCGATGCTCGTCACACGCACGTCAGACAGCTGGCTCGCTTGCGATAACGTTTCGACGACCGTATCTAGGGCCGGCTCCGTCGGGACGCGTGTCTGCAAGCGCTGCGAGTCGGCGACGTCGACGACTTCGCCTTCTTGGCGCAACAGTTCGAGTTTCGTCTGTTCGAGTGACAGCTCGCGCTCGAGCGCCTTCAATTCACCTTGGTTGATAAAGTACTGGTAGCCGAAGTACGACGGGACGGCGATAGCTGCGAACAAACAAATTGTAAAGATCAAATAAATCGTTGAACGTTTCATTCGCTCACCACCTCCTCATCTTCCTCCGGTTGTTCCGTCTCGCCTTCAGGCGTCTCAGGTTCGGCATCGATAAACGTGAACGTGAACTCTCCGATATAGCGTGGGAGCGGCTCATCTGACGCATTTAGAACCGGTGTCCCCGTATCCGTTTCCGCGTCTTGGTCCGCTTCTGCTTTCGTCTCGGTCGTCACACCGAGCAGTTTGACGTTATCGAACCGCGGATCGTTCAACAGCGCCCGTTGGAACGCGTTCAAGTCAGGCAGCGTCTCAAACTGGGTCCGGACGCTCATGAGCGAACCATCGGCATAGTTGTACGTCAAGACGTAACCTGTCGGCGGCAACTGTTCGGTCAGCGCACGGAGCGCTGGGACCGCCTGCTTCTCTTCAGTCGTCAGCGCGGTCACCGTCTGCTCGAGCGAGATGACTTGCTGCCCTTTCGAGTTCACTTGTTCGGTCTGGTAGATGCGGACGAGCTGTAACTGTTCGTTCACTTGTGCTTTGTCCTGTTCGATCCCATTCACCTCGTAATAAAGATAACCGGTCAGTCCGCCGCCAATCAATAAGGCGGCTAGACTCGCAATGATTGGCCAACGCAGCGTCACGTCGGTCGCGTTGATGAAGTTGGCGTCATGGTCGCGGTCGAGTGTCGCCATCCCGAGAAGCGGCAGCATCTGATGGGTTAGCGGCGTCGCATGCGACAACGGCAACGGGTCTTCGATCCGTTTGACCTGGACCATCGATTCCAGTTCAATCGTCCGGACGAGGTCGTCGAGTTCCGGGACCGTCCCGGAGATGATCAGCTCATCGATTGGGCGTCCGTCCGTACGGAGCGAGTAACGGTAGAAGTCGAGGAAACGAGCGAGCTCGTTCAACCATTCATCGGTTCGATTCGCTAACGCCTCGCTTGAGCCGTTGAACGTATATGTAACGATGCCGTCTGTCGTGTCGGCACGATACGCTAAGTCATTTTCGATGGCACGGATGAAGCGGACCTGTCCTTCCTCGAGGACGAGCAGTTGGTGTGCGAACGGTGTCACGTGCCACAATAGCGTCGACTTGAGCGGGTCGAGCGTCTCGAGTCGAGACACCCCGTTCGCGATCGCGATCGGACGCGGGACAATTTTTTTCAAGGCGAAGCCGCGTTTCTTCATGTAGGCGCGGATCGCTTTCGTCAAATCGACCGAGACGGCATGCAACATGACCTCGGTCTTCATATCCGTCTCGCCGAGCACTTCGTAGTCGAAGGCGACGTCGTCGAACGGCAGGATGATCGAGCTGCCGATTTCCATGAACAAATAGCCACGGATCTCGTCTTTCGGGATATTCGATGGAATCTCGACTTTGCGGGACAGCACTTCCGTCTCCGCCATATCGACGGCACAGACCATCCCTTTTCTTACTTTTATTTTACGGCACAACTCGTCAAAGGCGAGTCCGAACGCGTTCTCGTCTTGAATCAAACCTTCCGCATAGGCACCTTTCGCCAATTGGACGGAAGCGCTTCGTTTAAAGACGCCTTGTTTAATCACGGCCCCGTGGATGCTGAGTGCATCGAACGAGAAGTACGCGACCGTTCCTTTCTCTATAGCCCGGCTCATGCTTGTTTCCCCCTACATCAAATCAAAATACCAATCAAAAAAACGTTCGCTGAACCAAAACGTCAGCATCGTACCGAGTGCGATCGACGGGACGAACGGGATCGGTTGCTTGCGTCCGATCCGTTTCAGTCCGATCAGTAACAGTCCGACGACCGCTCCAATCAAGCTCGCTAAAAATAAGGCGACCAATACGTCACGTGGTCCGAGCACGAGACCGATCACTGTAAACAGTTTGACATCGCCGGCCCCAAGTCCCCCTTTTGAGACGAAAAAAACGGTGGCGAGGACAGAAAATCCAAGCGCGGCCCCGGCGAGCGGGCTCCACCATGTGGCTCCGGACGCATAAGCGAGGACGAGCAGCAGTGGTGCCGCAAATAGAAGAATCACGTTCGGCACGAGCATCGTCGACAAATCTGACATCGCCAATGCGAGTAGCGTCGATAAGAAGACGAACGCGAGCAACGTCGTCCCGGAGAATCCGTACAGCCAAAAGCTATAGCCGTAACCGACCGCCCCGAGCAGTTCGAACAGCGGATACGTCGGCGCGATCCGTCCGCCACAGCCGCGGCACTTGCCGCGTAACAATATGTAACCGAACACCGGGATGAGTTCCCAAGCGGACAAGACGTGTCCGCACGACGGACAATGCGACCGCGGCGTCACGATCGACTGTTTGCGTGGCACGCGGAGCCCGACGACGTTTGTGAACGAGGTGATGATCATCCCGAGCACGATGCTGTAAATGAGTCCAATGAGGTCAACCAAAATTGGTCACTTCCTTACTTGTAAGTATATGCCAAAAACAGAAAACCGGCTAGGCTGAGCGAGAGCCCAGCGCCAGCCGGAAGGAAATATTATAGTGTAGTCGATGAAACTGAAGCTTCAGCAATTGGCGCAGCTTTAGTACCCAAATCTTTAACTCCGTCTACAAAGACAGCGTAAGTATAATTACCATTCGTAGCTTTAGTTACTTTAACACCAGCACCTGTGTAGCTTCCAGTGCCGTATGGATCTTTAGTTTCTTGCATGTAGGATTTCGCGTCAACTTCTTTAGGCGTTCCTGTAGTGGCTACATCGCCGGCAAAAATAAGGACTGTTCCATCAGCTACGTCATTTGAAGCCGTGTAGAGTTTCGCAGCACTAATCATTTGTTTAGCATCTGATTTAACAGCATCCTTCTTCGAGTTCTCGATAATCCCACCGATCGCGACAACGGCGATGGCTGCGATAATCCCTAAAATAACGACGACGACGAGCAACTCGACGAGTGTGAGTCCGCGCTCATCTTTCAATTGTTTCGCATCTTGCCAAATCATTTTCATTTTTTCTAACATGACTGATTCTCCCCTTTTACGTGTTTTGCTGTATTTTGTGCTGGATTCATTACTGTAGTACTAAAATAAGTAGTGCAATTTTACTATACATTCAAAATATGGTGTTGAAAAGTAGTTTATATGCATAAACTAAGAATTTTCTACTGATTTTGGATATCTCCATAAATTTGGAACATCGGGACGACGATGGCGATGACGATGACCCCGACGATACTGGCCAATACGACGATCAACAGCGGCTCGATGATCGACTTCAACCGGTCTGTCGTCGTCTCGACCTCGGTCTCATAAAATTCGGCGACTTCGTTCAACATCGAATCTAAATCTCCGCTTTCCTCACCGACAGCAATCATTTGTGTCATGAGTGGCGGAAAGTTCGGGTTCCGTTCGAGCGGTTCATGGAGCGGGATCCCTTGCGCCATCATATTGCGCGCTTGTCCGAGCCCTTTACGGATGACCCGGTTCGAGACGATCTTCTCCGTGATCTCGATCGCTGACAAGATCGGCACGGCCGCTTGCAGTAAGACGGCCAAGCTTCGTGTCAAGAGCGCGATCTGTGACTTTAGGACGATCGGTCCGAAAATCGGCATCTTCAGCAACAACCCGTCGATCAAGAACCGTTCCTTGTCACGCTTTAACATCCACGAGAACAGGAGGACGCCGAGCAGTGCACCACCGAACAATAACCACCAATAGGCGGCGACGAAGTCTGAGACGGCGACGACGATTCGGGTGATGAGCGGAAGCTCACCGCCAAGCTGTCCGAAAATGGTCGCAAAAGTCGGGACGACGTTCACCATGAGGAAAGCGACGACGCCAATCGCGACAATCGAGACGACGAGTGGATACGTGAGCGCCGAAATGACTTTACGTTTAATATCATATTGTTTCTGAAGTTGGAGCCCGATTTGGTCGAGTGCTTCTTCTAAGTTACCGCTCGCCTCACCCGCGAGTGCCATCGAACTAAAGAAGTTCGAGAACACGCGCGGATGTTTTTTGATCGCTTCCGAAAAGGCAATCCCTTCTCGAAGGTCGTCCTCGACTTGGCTGAGCGTCTTCTTCAACAGCTTTGATTCCGTCTGGACGCGCAAAATCGACGTCGCCCGGACGATTGGGACGCCGGCCCGGATGAGCGTGGCGAACTGGCGGACGTACATGATCAAATGCTCGATCTTGACGCGTTCCGGCAATAAGTTGACTTCCGTGTTCAGTCCGGTCGACTCGAGTTCGGACAAGTCAGTGACGAGAATCGACTCTTGCCGAAGTTTATCTTTGGCTTCCCGGAGCGATACGGCGGTGATCCGCCCTTTCTTGCGCTTCCCGTTCAGCAGTTTTCCTTCGTATTGAAAGATGGCCATAGTCTCACCTCATTTCTTCGCTTGGCACGGCGCTTGGATTGATGACCCCTTGACGGATCAACTGTTCAATCGACATTTCCATCGATTGCATCCCGTTCTGCCGGTTCGTCTGGATGACGGTCGGGAGCTGAAACTCCTTCTCGTTCCGGATCAAGTTGGCGACGGCTGCGTTCCCGATCATGATCTCCATCGCCGCGACCCGACCCTTCGGCACGTCGACACGCGGGAACAGGCGCTGACTGACGACCCCAAGCAACACGTTGGCGAGTTGGGTCCGGATTTGATCTTGTTGTTCGGCCGGGAAAGCGTCGATGATCCGGCTGACGGTCGACATCGCGCTCGACGTATGGAGTGTCGCCATGACGAGATGACCGGTCTCAGCGGCGGTCATCGCCGTCGAGATCGTCTCCAAGTCGCGCATCTCCCCGAGCAAGATGACGTCCGGATCTTGGCGGAG
This sequence comes from Exiguobacterium sp. SH31, assembly GCF_001816105.1. NCBI lineage: Bacteria > Bacillati > Bacillota > Bacilli > Caryophanales > Exiguobacterium > Exiguobacterium sp. SH31. Next base: position 49,756 of record NZ_LYTG01000093.1, on the reverse strand, counting down.
CGCCGCCCGGAGGCCGTTCACGAACTTCATGACGTCCGATCCAATTTCCCGCTGGTCGACGATGCTCTGATCGTGCGAGTGTAAATATTCGATCGGGTCTTCAAGTGTGATGATGCGCTTTCGCTGCGTCCGGTTGATCTCATGGATCATCGCCGCGAGCGTCGTCGATTTCCCAGACCCCGTCGGCCCGGTCACAAGGATCAACCCGTGTGGTTTCTCGATGAGGCGCTTGAGCACCGGCGGTAAATTGAGTTCGTTCAACGTCGGGATTTCCCCGGAAATAGAACGAAACGCGATGGCGATCGTGCCACGTTGATAGTAAGCGTTGACACGGAAGCGCGACACGCGGGGCACGCCGAACGAAAAGTCGAGGTCGCGCTGGTTCTCGAGGCGGCCTCGCATCTCGTCGGTCATGATCTCTTTTAAGTAGCCTTCGATGTGGACGGGGAGCACTTTCTCCTCGCCCATCGTAATCAGACTGCCGTCAATCCGGAAAATCGGTGGCGAACCGGCGGTCAGATGAATGTCTGAGGCACGTTGTTCGACCGCTTTCGTTAAAATCGCTTCGATTGATTGATGGATCATAGGTTCACTCCGTTATGACTGTTCTCAGTATTTCCTCGGTCGTCGTCAAACCTTGAGCGACTTTCTCGAGACCGTCGGCGAGCAAGAACCGGGCACCGGATCGCTTCGCTTGCTCGACCATCTCGGCCTCGGTCGCTTGGTTCATGATCAAACGACGCAATTCTTCATCAATCGGCACGACTTCATGGATGGCGAGTCGCCCACGATAGCCTGTAAAGTTACACGACGAGCACCCGTTTCCGCGGATGACGCGTGTGATCGCCACATGTTCGGCGTCGAACAGTTCTTGTTCCCGTTTCGAGACCGGTTGCTCATGACCACAGTCGCGACAGACGCGGCGGACGAGGCGTTGGGCGACAAGGCCGGACGTTGAAGCCGCGACGAGGAACGGTTCGACCCCCATATCGACGAGGCGGGTGATCGAACTGATCGCCGAGTTCGTATGGAGCGTCGATAAGACTAAATGTCCGGTGAGCGAGGCCCGGATCGCAATCTCGGCCGTCTCGGTATCCCGAATCTCCCCGACCATGACGATGTTCGGGTCTTGGCGGAGGATCGAGCGGAGGCCGGAAGCAAACGTAAGCCCGACTTTCGCATTGACTTGGACCTGATTGATACCGTCAAGTTGATACTCGACCGGATCTTCGACTGTGATGATGTTCTTCGACTCGTCATTTAGTTCTTTGAGCGATGCGTACAGTGTTGACGATTTACCCGAACCGGTCGGCCCTGTGATCAAAATAATGCCGTTCGGCCGCTTCAACATGTCGCGATACAACATCTCGTTATGGTCGCCGAACCCGAGTTTCGTCAAGTCGGTCAACCCTTGTGAAGAATCGAGCACCCGGATGACGATCTTTTCGCCGTACATCGTCGGGAGCGTCGAAACGCGGAAGTCGTATGGGCGATCGCGTAGCGTGTACTTGATCCGACCGTCTTGAGGCAGCCGACTTTCCGTGATGTCTAGATTACTCATCACTTTAAGTCGCGTCAGCATGACGCTTTGAATTTTCTTTGGATAAACCGCTTCTGTCCGTAAATCACCGTCGACACGAAAGCGGACGTGTAGTTGCTTCTCATGTGGATCGAAATGGATATCTGACGCCCGTTGATCGATCGCGCTCAAAAACAGCTGGTTGACGAGCCGAATGACCGGGGCATCGTCGCGCGATGCCGTCTCTTGCCGTTCGAATTCCGGCGCCTCATCTTTTAAAATCTCGATGAGCGAGGCGTCCATTTCGTAATACCGACTGATCGTCTTCCGGATTTGTTCACGTGTCGTGATGTAGACCTCGATATTCATCCCGGTCTGCAGCCGAACGTCATCAATCGCAATCAAATCAAGGGGATCCGCCGTTGCAACGAACAACGTGTTCCCCTGTAATTCGATCGGCATGATGTCGTGCTTTTGGGCAATCGCTTTTGGCACGAGTTTTGTGACGGTCACGTTAATGTCTTGCGAATATAGTGCGATGATTGGTACGTCCAGTTGTTCATGAAGTACTTGAATCAATTGTGTCTCGGTCAAATAGTGCAACCGCATGAGTGCATCGCCGAGTTTTTCGCCTCGCCGCTTTTGGGCGAGCGCCTCGTCGAGTTGCTCGTTCGTAATCAATCCAGCCTCAATCAACATCTCGCCTAATCGTTTTTTCGTTCGTCTCACCTTACTTCACCATCCTCTGAGGTACCTCCTGCTCGACGTCTCGCTGTTCAATGAAGACGCTCAACGCTGCGCCGCCCGCTAAACCGATGACGAGGAGGAGCCAAGCCCACCACGTCCGTTCAAGCGATTCCGCATACAACATATACATACCGAGCGATAACACGGCCACAAGTACCGACACGACGAGTTTCGTCTCGCGCTTCCGTACGTATGGGATTGACAAGGCAAACAGCGTCAACGTGGCCAGCACCCAAAAAGCGAGCAGTATTACATATCCGATCATCCGACTGCCTCCTCGCTAGACGCCGGGACGTCCTCGTCCACCGGCGGTTGCTCTTCAAATTCATTCAATCCATCATCTTTTATATCGTCATTAAACGGATCGTCGTCCAGTGTTTCGTCCGGGAACGTTGGAATGACCGGTTCAACCGGTTCAGGCGGCGGTAGTGGGACCGAACTTTTCGTCACGATCTCCGGTACCGGCTCATAGAAATCAAAGCCCAACAGTTCACGCGTCTCGCCTGCCTCGGTGACACGGATGCGATACAACTTCCCTGACTCTCCAGTTTGACCGGATTGCGTCACCGAAGAACTTCCGGCCGGGAGTGATGGGGAGAAGCGGATCACGTTTTGGTACGGCACGCTTGCGACTTCTTCGACCCGCGATTCGTACGCGCCGACGAACGCTTTCCCGAGCAGTTGCACCGTCATCACGTTCCCTTCATCTAGGACGATGATGGCGTAAGGTGATTGTTCCGTGTTTTGGACGGCGAAGTTCGATCCGGCATCGATTTTGACGTCGTAGCCGAGCTCGATACCGCTTGGAAGCACTTCATGCGGGACACGCTCGAGCACTTTGAACGGAGTCGCCGCAAACAATTTATAAAGCGACGAGCCGAGCGGCGTGAGTGCTTCAAAATCTTCCCCGAACGACTTCAAGCTGAACATGTCGCCTGCATCCATTTCAAATCCGTTCATCCGTTCTAACGCCGAGCGCATTGCCGGCGTCGGACTAATCGTCATCGACGCGACGACCTCGTTCTCTTCTGCGACCATCTCAAGGGCGACGTTCGAATCGAGCTCAGACGCCGAGGCGACGAGCGGTGGGGTCACCATTGTCATCGTGACGGGTTGATTCTCTAAATACGGAGCGATTCGCTCTTCATCGATTGTTGTGATGAGCGGATAGTCCCCTGGTTCGGATATGGCTTCAAGCGTATCGTTCACGTTAAACGTCACGACGTCTTTCCCGACTTCGAGCGCCGTCCCGTCGACGAGCGTGACCGTGAACGGTGCGTTTGCGAAGTCTTTGACGGCATTGTCGAGACGGACGACCGCCTCTTCTTTCGTCATCCCCGATATATCGATCCCGGCGACACGTGTGTCTTTATATGTAGCACTCGTCTTCGCTGACGCGTCGAGATAGTTGACGAGCCCGATTGTCGGTAACGACACGAGCAACACAAGACATGTCAGGATGAAAAAGTGCATCCCATATTGCTTCATTCCAATTCCCCCTATGTAAAAAACTGAGACTTTCGATTTACTATCCGTTCGTACTCTAACTTTAGTATAATATGCATTGGACATAAATTAACATTTATTTAGGTAATCATACGCTTTTTTCCTAGTATTTTATTATATTTGAAAAGGAGGTCAATGCGTTGGCCCGTTCCGAAAAAGGTTTTACGCTCGTCGAAGTACTCGTGTCGATCGTCATTTTATCGATTGTCTCGTTCTCCTTGTTAAACATATTCAGCCAAAGCCTGAAGACGACGAATGATAGTCTGAGTACGACCATCGCCAACCAAGTCGCTCAAAACGCACTGCATACATTAGATCGACGAGCCTCAGCTGTTCAAGAAACGCTTGACTTGAATAAACTGTTGAATCGAAACGGCGTGAGTTCAGAATGTGATTTTTGTTCTGACTATCGGATCCATGGTGAGACGTACGTCGCTACCATCACCCAATTGTCAACGCTGCCGTCAAATACAATCGAAGTCGAGATTTCCGTGACGACCGATCGACTCCGAACACCTGTCACGTTGAAAGGAGTGATTTCGAATGCAACGTTACGTGAGCCGTTCCCTGAAACGGCTGTCCCAGAAAGTGAACTCGTTCAGTAAAGCGTCCGAAGGTTTTACGCTCGTCGAGCTCCTTGTGACCGTCGTCGTTGCCTCGATCTTAAGCGGTGTCATCATCACTGCCTTCATTTCAGGAACGCTCGGTTTTCAATTGACGAGCGAAACGAGCGAACTGCGCAGTGAGGCCGACTATTTAGTCACGTCCATCCTATCCGAAGTCAACCGGAGTGAATTCGATGCCGTCACCGAAGTAGATGACACCTACCAATTCCACCAACTATCCGAACCTCGCATCTCATCGACTGGGATGATTTATCGGGAAGCCGGATACGAACCGATCAGCTTGAACTTATCAGCAGATTCATACGTGCCGAGTAATCCGAACGTCTTACTAGATAACATTACGATTCAACTGATTGAGCCCGTCTATGATCCACGGCGACCGAACTATATGACGAGCGGCTTGATTGAAATCGAGATGAACCTATCGTTGAAGGCAAATCCCGATTCCATTAAAACGTTTAAAAGCTCGATCCCATTTTGAGAAGAAAGGAGGCACCACTTATGCATAAACGAGAAGAAGGTTATGTCCTCGTACTCGTCCTCGTGACGATGGCCGCGCTCGCCGTCTTATCGCTCGCTGCCATGCAAGTGAACTTGGTCACGAATAAGCTGACGGTCATCCGCACGGAAGATACGCAGCTGAACGAAGACGCAAAAAGTGCGCTCAATCTGATTGCGGCGGATGTTCGAAATCGTTTCCCACTTCATGACGCAAATGATGTACCGGCTCATATGGAATCGGAGTCCGCTTTTAATGACGCGATTCAAGGCGCACTCGTCTCAAACGAACCGTTCCTTAATCTCCCGAGCGAGAGCGACAGCGAGATCAGCTATTCAATTCAATTAAAAGAGAATGCGGACGCGAACCTGCTCGATACTGCACCGTTCACGAAGATTTTACAAGTAAACGTCGTCGCGAGCCGACAGACGAATCCTGAGCAACCGCTCCTGTCGGTCGAATACACACAAGACCTTTATTTGACGGCTCTGCCCGCCTTTTTGTATTACGTACTCGGGTCGGATGAGCAGTTGACGGTGAACGGGATGCCGACCGTGAAAGGGAACATCTTCTCAGGTGGGCCATTGACGTTTGACCGGACGGCGAATTATCAGCTGGACGGCGTGGCGAAACGTATAGACAACATTGATACAAGCTTGCTCCATCTCGATGGTCGCATCGACTTGAAGAATCAGAATGATTGTGCAACCTGCAGCAAATCGAACTATTTCACATCTGGCGAAGAGGTGGCTGGTGAATTGCCGGACGCCGGCATATCGACGAGTCAGTTTTCTCCATTCCAATATGACTATTCGATTATTGAATTTTTAAATCGCTATTTGGATCAAAAGCTAAGCTACACGAATACCATCGACGCTTCAATTTTCAATGGTGTTTTGATTCCATCAACAGATCAAGTGTTCGAAGTCGAGCGTATTCTCGCCGAAGACGGTGTGACGGTTATCGAAAGACCTACTCCCTACTTAACCGCACGTACGTATAATGCGTTCACGAACCCAACAATTATCGAATTACCCGCAACGTTAGCTGATCGTGCCATGTATGTGACTGAATCAATTGCGAAAGCATCAGCCCCGTTGCTATTTGACGGAGATTTAGTCATTGAATCGACTGACCGTTTAACGATTGAACGACCCCTTATTGTGAGAGGGAATTTGACGATTCGAGGCAACATCTCGTTTGAATCGACAGTTTACACACTTGGTGATACGTTTATCGATCGGGCCAATATTTTACCGATTGACGAGTCCAAAGGAAACTCTTTGATTTTGCTTTCAAAAGGGAAGATTTTATTGAACCGAATCAATGAGTTCGACGAAACTCCGACGACATTACAGGCGTTTCTGTATAGCGATTCTTCCGAACCGACATACGTCTATGCTGTCGGCTCAATTTTACAGATTAAAGGTGGACTGTATAGTAAAGGTCCGATGAATGTGAACGTCTTTCGTGGAACGTTCAACAGTCAAGATAATCTGAGCCCGGCTGAATACTTCGATAGCCGTATTCCTGCGCACGACGCGTCACAATCACGACTAAAACTTTCGTATAACGATGCAGTCTTCAATCAATTAGATACGTTGCCAGTAACAAATCAACTGCAGTTCTTCGTCAGTCAGCCTGTGCAAATTCGTTAAAATGAAAACAAGGACAATCCGTCACAGGATTGTCCTTGTTTTCATTTGGGTTGATACCCTTTTTTAACCATCGCTTCTAACATCAATTGCTGATTCATTTCCATGACAACCGGTGCGACTTCTTCATATGGCACAATTTCTGTATCCATACGTTCAATCAAGTCTGTAAAGGCCTCCGTATTCCCATCATAGACCGCTTGAATCAGAATATTAGGATGTGTATTTAAAAACGCAACATCAATCCGTTCGTGAGCCAAGCGCCATTTTTCTGGCTCGTCATTCAAGCTATACAACCCTTCTAACAACGTGCTCGAAGGGATTGAAACATCAAGCGGTGCACCGGCCTTCACCATGCGTTCGAATTCTTCAAACGTCATCAAGTCAGCCAAGTAAATCCATTGCTTATCTGTAAGAACTCCACCGTGTTCGTACAAAACAAGCACTGAAGGAACATCGTACTGTTCAACTGCCTTCTCCATCCACTCGGCTTGTACGTTGACGAGCGGTCGCTCTAAAATCGTAGCGAGTTGTTCAGTATCAGCTGTTTGAAGCGATTCATCTACTTGTTTTGTCTGGTAATAGGTATAGCCCCATCCTGCCGCACCAATGAAAACGACGAACAGGATGACACTAATTACTTTCCATTTCATCAATAGTAATCTCCTGCATCTTCCGGTGAACCGGGATTAGGATCTGCGCCTTCACGAACTCGCACATAAAATTCACGATAAACAATTTTCGGCCCATTCGTTCCAGGGAAGAAGCGGCTGACGTCTTCTGTCGCAATTCGTACTTTTGCAAGTCCTGGTTTTTTCAACCGCAGTTTTGTTTGATCCACGATTTCTACGACGTCTGAACCTTCAGCCACCTGCATTCCAAAACCTCGCACGTTTGCTGTACTCGGCAAGAAGACCGGTTCATACGTGTACGGTGAGTTTTCCATGTAAAGCTCGATGTTCGACGCTAGCATGTCTTGCGGGTACTCTTTAACATCAATCATCGCTGTGACGCGTTGAGAAGCAAAGTTCGTGAATGCTCCTGTGACAGGAATCAAGCGCTGCATCGTCCCTGTCCCTTGAACAGCCTGGACAGTCACACCATCAGCTCGTGGCGCACCTAACGTGATTTCACTTGTACCGGATGGAAGCTCCCAACTGACCGGCAATCGGACTGACCCTGTTTGAATAAGAGATAGATTGGTTGATTGTTGAACCAGTGTTCCTTCTGAATCACGGTATACCCATAACGTCGCCTCAGTCGGAGACACACTCAACGCCGGCAGTGAAACCTGTACATTGACAAAGATTGGTGCAACCGGCTGATTCGCCGGTTGATTCACAAGCGATACTTTGACTTGAACCGTTCCTGGTGCGTTTCCGCTCAACTTAAGTTCTTGCTTCGTCTGCTGAACGACGTTGACGGCGTTTTGACCTGAAACGATATCAAATCGGAAGTTCCGATACTCATCATTCGTCGTTTTAATAGACGGTCGAATGATCCCATCTTCACCGACCAACAAATTTAAGTTATTCGCTGAGAACTGCGTTGGCGGATCATCGACAATGATTTCGATCTCATTTGATCGAATCGTTTTCCCCGTCACTGGAGATGTATATTCTACTCGTACTGTCGTCTTCCCTGGCTTCATCCCTTTAATCGACGCACTGTTGTTGACGTAGCTCGGCGTCAACTCTACAGCCGAAGAGCCAATTACCCATTTTAAATCGAGTTTGCGTGCTGTTTCAGGGGTGAGAATAGGTGTCACTTGACGTGTTTCCCCGATATTCAAATAAATCGGGCCCTCGAGCTGCAACCGTTCAATTTCTTTTTCAAGAACAGTCGTATTGACTGAAGAAAGCTTACCAGCCCCTTCTTTCTCAACATCATGCTTGTCCGTACCGTTCGAATTATGGTTCGCTTCAAAAACATAATCAAATGTCCCTCGGTCGAACGTATAGTTTCCTACTTTATTCGCAACAAGCTTAACTTCTACTTTTGTATCATTCACCTTACAGCTTCGATCACCGTTCTGAATGACGCATTGATCTGTAATCGACCCGACAAGTTTATCGCCGACTCGCTTCCATCCTGTTGGTAACGAACTGTCTAGAACTGAATAACCGCTTGGAATCGTTTCTTCAACGTTCACAATCCACGCAAATTCTTTATACGCGTTACCGTTCGGCTTTTGAATAAATGGTACCGAATAGTTCAGGTTGTACGTAAGAGCGATTTGATTCTCGACTTCTGTCGTTAACGGGCTAATCGTCCGAGACACGAACGCAGCCTCCTCAGATTCTAAGACATTGACGACAAAGGATTCAGTCGATGTGATTGCACCTTTAGTACGCTGTTCTTTCGTCTCAATCCGAACGTTTAACTGCGAACCAGCCTGTGCGTTATGTTCATAAAAGAAACCGCTCGTCTCCCCGTTTCGAACACTGGCAAACTTTCCGTTCTCCGCTGGATAAACTTGCTTCTCGTTGATCAAGACACGTGTATCTAAAAAGCGGTCTGCAAAATCATAGTCAAGCGACTTCCATGACAAGTAAAGCGGTTCAATGTCGTATACGCTTGCTTGTCGATCCTGTTCCAGTTGAGGGTTGATCACCTCAATTTTCGGAGCATGGTTCGATCCGATGAAGGCACGGAACATCGTGTTCACAAATATCTCTTTCTCATCTTGCTCGTTAAACGTTTGAACATGACCTGCTCCGGAATATGTCAAGTTTCCAACTGTATACATATAGTAGTGATTGGAACTATCGCCGGCGGTACGGTTGCTTCCGACAAGATTAAACCACGTCGTCAAATCTTCATTTTCTAAATTTAGTGAGAAGTATTGATTATGTGTTGTTTTGACTTTTTTCTTCGCTATTGAACTAGAGCTTATTTTATAAGGATACTCAGTGAATAGCCCTGTCGCGGTTTGAACGACTTCTGTTGAAGGATTTTGAGCATAAATTCCCATATTCGTGTATTCTCTTGTCGCAAAACGTGATGCGAAATTATTCTCCCACATATTTTTCACATTGAATCTGCCACTACTTTCAGTGCGATATAGCATATCGTGCGTAAACATAACTCCACGACCTTGATCCATAAATTCCTTCAATTCTGAATGCGTACATGTATTCGTAAGCCCAGAGATGTATGAATCTTTGAATCCGAATATAATTAAATCTTTACTATAAAACCATTCTTTGTTCTTGTTGAGATTTTGCCCACAGATTCTATCCGTTAGTTGCTTATAACTAATCGTCTCCAAATCAAATTCATATAAATCTCCGTAACTTAGCATTTGATTATTTGTGAACGTATTTTTTAAGTTTCCAGTACTCGCTGTATCTGAAGTATCGGCTGTAACTTGTAGCACTTTTGCCACTGCTTTTTCATCTTTCAGTAAAAAGCGTCCTGTTTTATACGAGTACGTTTTCATGACTGGATCTTTCATGATGATTTTCCAATAACGGGGACTCGTGTAACTCGGCGCATCGATTGTATATGAAAGCGAACCTGTTTGTTTAGCCTGTACCGTTTCAATCCATTCATTTTGAGTGAAGCGATCGTTACTATCAAAATCGATATAAAGCTCGACAGTCGCGCTATCAGATGGCTTGTTATCAAGTGAATAATCAAATTGAATTGCTTTACCACGCACTGCGGGGACAATCGAAGAAGCTGATTTGACATCTACTAAAGAAGTAAGGGTTTTAGCATCTTGTAGGGTTGTCACGCGATTGAATTTATTCGGTTTGTTGCTTGCAAAATAAGTCTGCAAATATTTTTTCGCTTCATCTACCGATTTATAAGTGCGTGCTTCGGTTTGTTTCAATTGATCAAATTGTTTTGGAGAACTATTTTCGTTAACAAATACATCTTCATGAAGTAAAACAGGAATTCCATTAGCAAGTAAATCTTCCTGAATTTGTTTTGCTTTTAACAAAGTTAAATCATTGTCTAGAAATCTTGTATCATGCGATTTTTGAGTAACCGTCCGAATGGCACTAGACCCGTTTAACGAAGAGTCGTATGTGACCGTACTCGAGCTATATTTTGCTTGAGTGCCAGTTGCCCGCGACGGTCCAAATACGACAGCATCATACTTCCCTAATAAGTCTTCTCGAGATGCATTAAACTGTTTAACGGTCATCGTTTCGACCGTATATTCGGCTCCCAAATTTAATTGTGACGGGATGACATATGTCACATCCGTCGTGTTTTTATCTTTTTCTGCAAGATCGGTCAATTCTAAAATCACTGGTTTGACCGGTGTACTCGCTGAAACTTTTGTATAGACCTCAAAGATGGTCGTTATGAGGAGTGAGGCTAAAAAGACGATGGCAACGAGTGCCGCCACGGGTCGTTTCAATCTAGGTTGACTGACCATGCTGCGTTTCCTCCCTGGTGTTGTGAATGGATTTTTTGACATAAGTACTCATACTTATTCATACTCTGAATCCATGGTGAAAACAAGGTCATTTTTGAAAACTTTGGAAATACGTTCTCACTTCACTAATAAAGTAAAGCGACCCCGTCACGACGAGCGTTTTCGTTTGTGGCGAACGCATCCATTCCACCAACCAGCCTGTCCACTCCACATAGTTCGCTCCTGCTTCAACTAGACTCGCTTGCGTCCGTGCCCGCGGAAAGTCGAACGTCGTCTCATAAACGGTCGCGAGCATCCCTAACGATTTGATTATCGCTTCACGGTCCTTATCGGCAAGAGTCGCGACAAGCACGGTGACATTTTCTTCTAGACGAAGTTGCTCACAGAGTGCCGCTACGCCTTCCGCATTATGCGCCCCGTCTAAAATGATCCGCGGCTCTTTTGAGATGATCTCATAGCGCCCCGGATGTTGTGCCGTCTCAAGCCCTGTCAATATCGACTCGGTCTTCCACCCGAGATGACGGGCGACCGCGACGGCGCACGCCCCGTTGTAGGCTTGATGATGACCCGTCAAGCCGAGCGCCGCAGCAGGCAGTCCTTCATATGTAACGGTTGTGTCGGCCCCGCCTTCGATCGACTCGATGAGCGGTGTGACCGCATGCACCGGTGACTCCATCGTCCGTCCTTGTTGTTCGAGCAAAGCGATCAACTGCGCATCGTCCAAACTATGGAACATCGGGACGCCTCGTTTCATGATGCCGAACTTCTCCTTGGCAATCTCTGCGAGCGTATCACCGAGTATACCTTGATGGTCGTGGCCAATCGACGTCACGATCGTCGCGAGCGGTCGCTTCAAGACGTTCGTCGAATCGAGCCGGCCCCCGAGACCGACTTCCCAAATGATAAGGTCCGGTTGCTGTTCATGGAAGTACAGCCACGCCATGACCGTCAGCAGTTCAAACTCGGTCAACGTCTCCGGCGACTCATCGGCACGGTCACGGACACGGTTCGCGATACGGACGAGATCAACCTCGCGAATCGGTTCGCCGTTCAACATGATCCGCTCCTCGAACTGGATGATGTACGGCGAGATGAACGTCCCGACGTTCAACCCTTCAGCGATAGCCATCGCCCGCAAAAACGCGACGGTCGATCCCTTCCCGTTCGTCCCGGCCACGTGAATCGACGGCAATTCGTCAATCTGTAACGTCTCGAGCATCCACTCGACTCGATTCAATCCAGGCTTGATCCCGAACCGCAGTTGTCCGTTCAGCCATTCAAATACGTCTTGTCTTGTCTCCATCTTTAACCCACCCCTGTTCTAACACTTCCCTCCCATCTTACCAAAATTCACGAAGGCCTACGCAGAGAATCGGCTGTGCTATACTCGAAGCGAACAGAGATAGGAGGAATTCAGATGAAAGACACAGGTTGGAACTTTGAAGCGACGTACGTCGAACTTCGTGATACGTTTTACGACCGTGGGCCGATCAACCCGGTCGACAAACCAGAACTCGTCTTATTGAATGAACCCCTCGCCGAGACACTCGGACTCGATATTGATGCATTGAAAGAAGACGTGGCGCTCCTGTCCGGAAACCGGCAGACTGACACGTCGTTCTCGCAAGCGTACGCCGGGCATCAGTTCGGCAACTTCACGATGCTCGGTGACGGACGCGCCCTCTTCTTAGGGGAACACGTCACAGCGAACGGTAAACGGGTCGACGTGCAGTTGAAAGGCTCAGGACCGACCGCATACTCACGAGGTGGTGACGGCCGGGCCGCTATCGGGCCGATGGTACGCGAATATTTGATTAGTGAAGCGATACACGCGCTCGGTATCCCGACGAATCGGGCACTTGCCGTCGTCAAGACTGGTGAGCCGGTCATGCGTCAAGGGCCGAAGCACGGTGCCGTCTTGACCCGCGTCGCCTCGAGCCATATCCGCGTCGGCACGTTCCAATACGCGGCCGCTGCCGGGTCGATCGATGACGTCACCGCCCTCGCCGACTATGCGATCCATCGTCACGACTCAAGTCTCGAAGGTCGTCCTGACCGCTACGAGGCGTTCCTCGGACGCGTCATCGAACGTCAGGCGAAACTGATCGCCGACTGGCAACTCGTCGGCTTCATCCACGGTGTCATGAACACGGATAACACGTTCATCAGCGGCGAAGGACTCGACTACGGCCCGTGCGCATTCATGGATACGTATCATCCAAACACCGTCTTCAGCTCGATCGACCGCGAGGGCCGTTACGCCTACGCGAATCAGCCGTATATCGGGTCGTGGAACTTGGCCCGGCTTGCCGAGACGCTGTTGCCGCTGCTCGCCGACACGCAAGAAGCTGCCGTCGATATCGCCAATCGTTTGTTGAACGATTATACGGAGATTTATAAACAAACGTACTTCACCGGACTCGCCCATAAGATCGGTCTCTACGTCCGAAAAGACGACGATGACGCGCTGACGGACGAACTGCTCCGACTCATGATGGAGACCGAGGCCGACTTCACGAACACGTTCCGCGCGCTCACGCTCGGAGAAACGGAGTCACTTCCGTTCGCGTCGCGTGACGATGGAAAGGCCTGGCTTTCGGCATGGCGTAAACGTCTCGCTGAACAAGCTCTCCCAGACGAAGATGTGACGCGACTCATGCGCCAACACAACCCGGCCGTCATCCCGCGCAACCATCACGTCGAATCAGCGATCATGGCAGCCGAGCGAGGTGACTTCGGTCCGACAACCGCCTTGCTCGACGTGTTGCGTCAGCCGTATGACTACGAAGCCGATTACGGGCGTTACGTCTCGACGGGACCAGAGCGGACGTATCCATATCAGACGTTTTGTGGCACATAAACCATTCCGTTCTTTCGGGATGGTTTTTTTGGTGGGAACCTTTGTTTAATTCTTTCGTAAAGTTGAAGGAATGTATAGAAGGAGGTAACGCTTATGAATGAACAGACGATTTCGTATTGGAATCAATTTTGGGAACAAGATTCTACTCTTCAGCCGGATGATGTCGAAGCTTTTCAATTCGGTGATGACGCGAACCACTTAGCAAAACTTGTCACTTCAGGTCAAAAAACAGCCACATGTTCTGCTTATATCTTATATGAGATTGAGCAAGAACCTCTTCCGTACGTCGGTCAGTACGCCATCGTTCTCGATGCCACAGATCACCCCGTCGCCATCATTCGGACGACAGAAGTCACAATCCAGCCAATGAATGAAATCTCAGAAGATTTCGTATTGTCCGAAGGTGAAGGTGATTACGCGGAGTGGTGGCATGCACACAAGCGGTTTTTTACAGATTTGCTCAGCACGTATCAACGTTCATTTACAGAAGATATGAAAGTCGTCTGTGAACGCTTCGAGGTCGTACATCAAATTTAACATTATTAGGAGAAAATACTATGCGATTACTTGCTTCACTCATTTCTCTCGGTTTCGCTTGTCTGATTTCGCTCGAGCTATGGCAAGGTCCATTTCTAAGCAATTGGGTATGGACGATGCCAGCCTTCTTTCTAGGTGTCTCGTTAGTCCAATTCATGAAGCATTTGAACGAGCTCGAATGGAGTGACTCGAAATGAAGAGGACCGTCTTGCTCATGACGATAATCGTCGTGTCCACGTCCTACCTCGTCTACAGTTTTTATCTGTCGTTGACGAATCAATCGATTCAGCCACAATTCACCGGGCTTGCGATTGGCGCCCTGCTCACGTCGTCTTACTTCGTGACGACGAAACGATTATCGTTTTGGACAGAGCCAGAGGAAGAGGACGTATGAAAGTTCTTTTTTTCCATCTTACTAGGATTCGGTAGCATCCTCTATCTCGTCTATGCCGTTCATCTATTCCGTATCGGACATCCTCAACCGACTTTGTTTCACCTTCTCATTGCTATCGTTCTCTCTGGCCTCATCCACGTTGGACGCAAACGAAACCCTGAACATCGATGACGATGCTCGGGGTTATTCTTTACTCTAGATTTAAAGCCCATAATGAATCATATCTTTCTTTTCAACTTGGGCTTGAGCGATTTTCAAAACGAGTCGATTCAGTTGCTTGGATTCATGCATATACATCATCGCTTTGACGACTTGATAGAATAATGCCAGTGACTCATACGGAATGAGTGTGACTCCACACTCCTCTAATCCGTATCCGGGACGGTCATAGGAATGAGAATACGTGCGCATATGATTTAGCTCATCGATAAAAGCATCTACACACTCTCCGTCCACCGAGATACAGTCGTATTTCTCTGGAGTATAATCGTCAAATGATGATTGACGGATTGTTGCATCTAATACACCGAATTCATGAGTGTACGCCATGGTCTTCCCTCCTCCTGAATGATTGAAAGTAGCTTGTTCACTTCATTGGAAAATCTACCGCCCACACTTCCGGCAATGAGTCTGATAGTATAAGCAGCACCTCTTCCGATACGTTCCCTGTCACAACAATGAGCTTGCCTTGCTCTAGATGAAACAAGCCATTCCCATTCGGCTGATTTAAGCGGTATCGCTTATTCAAAGCGTCTCGGCGTTCGATCAATTCACCTTCTGCCACACTAAACGCATCGGTCACCCAAATGGTGATACGTTGTGTTTCATCGTAAAGTGTCCACATCTCCACAGGCCGCTCAAGTTGATCCATCTCGAAGTTTGCGACAAATAGCTCCTCTTTAGGCAGGTCCAACCCATGACGGACTTTTTCGGCCGCCTCGGGGACCGTAAAATTTTGAATGCCATGCAGGACCCACTCTTCGTTTCGAGAATAGTTGAACACGCCAAACGAACTGTCGTGGTCAGGTAACTTGATCGCGATGAGTCCGATATCGCCGATGACCGATTCATAGAGGACGCCGTCTCTCGAAGGTCGTTCGGACGTGCCATCTGTATATTGAATCGTGTATTGAGCCACGACCGCATCGACGAGACGATTGGTCCCTTTCGGCACGTCCTCGATCATCGAGCCTAACACTTCTTTCTCATCCGCTTCGGCAACCTCCACTTCTGACGACTTTGCCTCTTCTTCCTTCACATTGATTGTAACTTCTGTATGCGCAGGTTCTCTTTCCACAACCTTTTGTTCGTCCATGGCACACGCACTCAATCCAATCATCGCTAGACTCAACACCATTGCGATTCGTCTCATATCACTCCACCTTTATCTTGTCTCCTTCCCTAAATTCTCCCAAACCACAAAAAAACCTTCCTCGGAGAACAAATTCTCCAAAGAAGGTTGATGTCTTACTTGCGTAACTCTTCAAGACGCGCACGCACGGCGTCACGCTTGTCGAGGTAGTCTTTTTCTTTCGCTTTCTCTTCGTCGATGACGTGAGCCGGTGCTTTGCCGGTGAAACCGGGGTTACCGAGTTTCTTCTGCACGCGTTCGACTTCTTTCTCGTACTTCGTCACTTCTTTTTCAAGACGGGCGATCTCTTCTTCGAAGTTGATCAAGTCGGCGAGCGGGATGAACAGCTCCGCGCCCGTCATGATCGCTGACATCGATTTGTCAGGCGCCGTCAAGCCACGACCGATTTCGAGCTCTGTCGCGTTCGTGAACTTGCCGATCGTCGCTTCGTTCTCGCTCAAGTAGCCTTGTGTCGTGTCGTCACTCGTCGCGATGAACAGTTGGATCGGTTTCGACATCGGTGCGTTCACTTCCGAACGGATGTTACGAACCGAACGGATGACGTTCATGACCGCTTCGAACGCCGGTACCGACTCCGCATAGTGGAGGTCGTCACGACGCGTCGGATAGCTCGCACGGACGATCGAGTCGCCTTCGTGCGGCAAGTGCTGCCAAATTTCCTCTGTCAAGAACGGCATGAACGGATGCATGAGACGCATGATCGAATCGAGCGTATGCGCGAGCACCGAACGTGTCGTCGCTTTCGCCGCTTCGTCCTCACCGTAGAGCGTGAGTTTCGCCATCTCGATGTACCAGTTACAGAACTCTTCCCAGATGAAGTTGTACAAGTAACGACCGGCTTCACCGAACTCGTACTTGTCGACGAGGCGTGTCACTTGGTCGACCGTGTCGTTCAAGCGCGTCAAGATCCACTTGTCGGCGAGCGTCTTCTCACCTGAGAGGTCGATATCTTCAAACTTCATCCCGTCCATGTTCATGAGGGCGAAGCGGCTCGCGTTCCAAATCTTGTTCGCGAAGTTCCATGTCGATTCGATTTTCTCCCAGTAGAAGCGAAGATCGTTCCCTGGTGTCGAGCCCGTGAGCAGGAACCAGCGGAGCGAGTCGGCACCGTACTGGTCGATGACTTCCATCGGGTCGACGCCGTTACCGAGCGATTTCGACATCTTGCGGCCTTCCGAGTCACGGATCAGACCGTGGATGAGCACGTCGTTGAACGGCTGCTTGCCCGTGAATTCGAGCGATTGGAAGATCATCCGCGATACCCAGAAAAAGATGATGTCGTAACCCGTGACGAGCGCGCTCGTCGGGAAGTAGCGTTTGAAGTCTGCCGAGTCCGTGTCCGGCCAGCCCATCGTCGAGAACGGCCAGAGCGCTGACGAGAACCACGTGTCGAGCACGTCTTCGTCTTGATGCCAGTTCTCAATGTCAGCCGGCGCTTCTTTGCCTACATAGACTTCGCCTGTCTCGTTATGGTACCAAGCCGGGATGCGGTGGCCCCACCAAAGTTGACGACTGATGCACCAGTCACGGATGTTTTCCATCCAGCGGAGGTACGTGCCTTCGAACCGCTCTGGGACGAAGTTGACTTTCGTCTCGTCGTTGCCTTGCGCTGCGAGCGCCGCTTTCGCGAGTGGCTCCATATCGACGAACCATTGCTTCGACAAGTAAGGCTCGATGACCGCGCCTGAACGTTCCGAATGACCGACCGAGTGCGTATGCGGCTCGATTTTGACGAGCGTGCCATCCGCTTCTAAGTCTTTGACGAGCTGCTTGCGGCAGTCGAAGCGGTCGAGCCCTTCGTACTTGCCAGCATTCTCGTTCATCGTCCCCGACTCGTCCATGACGAGGATACGTGGAAGCTCGTGACGGTTCCCGATCTCAAAGTCGTTCGGGTCGTGCGCCGGCGTGATCTTCACGCAACCGGTACCGAACTCGACGTCGACATAGTCGTCCGCGACAATCGGGATCTCACGGTTCATGACCGGGAGCATGATCGTCTTACCGACGAGGTGCGCGTAGCGCTCGTCTTTCGGGTTGACAGCGACGGCCGTATCGCCGAGCATCGTCTCGGGGCGTGTCGTCGCGATCTCGATGTGGCCTGAGCCATCAGCGAGCGGATATTTCATATGGTAGAACGCGCCTTCGACTTCTTGATAGATGACTTCGATGTCGGAGACGGCCGTTTTTTGTGCCGGGTCCCAGTTGACGATATATTCGCCGCGGTAGATCAAGCCTTTTTCATACAAACGGACGAAGACTTCCTGGACCGCTTTAGAGAGTCCCGCGTCGAGTGTGAACCGTTCACGCGAGTAGTCGAGACCGAGGCCGAGTTTTGACCACTGGGCACGGATCGTGTCGGCGTACTCGTCTTTCCATTCCCACGTCTTCTCGAGGAACTTCTCGCGTCCGAGGTCGTAACGCATGATGCCGTCCTCACGGAGCTTCTGTTCAACTTTCGCCTGTGTCGCGATACCGGCGTGGTCCATCCCTGGGAGCCAGAGGACGTCATAGCCTTGCATGCGCTTCAAGCGCGTAAGTAGATCTTGGAGCGTCGTATCCCACGCGTGTCCGAGGTGAAGTTTCCCTGTGACGTTCGGTGGTGGGATGACGATCGTGTACGGCTGTTTCGAGTCGTCCTCGTCCGCCTTGAACACGTTGTTCTCCATCCAATAGTCGTACCATTTCGCTTCCGTCGCACTCGGGTCGTACTTCGTCGGCATGCTGATTTCGTTTGTTTCGTTGGTCATTGTGCCAATCCTCCTCTATCTGTCTACACAAAAAACGGCTGCTCTCGTCCTTAACGCTAAGGACGAAAGAAGCCGTATCTTCCGCGGTACCACCTTAGTTCGCCAACACGTGGCGCCCTCAAAATCGAATAACGGTCGATGGACCGAACCTTCCTACTTGATTCAAAAGGTCAGCTCCGAGGCGACTTCCGCACACTTCCCTCGCGACCTTGCACCGTGCGGCCGCGTCTCTAGAAAGGAGTGTTGTTGCGTACTATTCCTCATCATAGCTTTTAAACGTATCTGTTAAACAATTGTAGCGATTGAAGACGTTTCAGTCAAGATTACAGTGAAAACTCTTGTTGCAGCTCTTTAAACGTCGCATCGACCGCAGCGAGCGTCGCGTCGATATCCTCGTCCGTATGCACAGTCGACAAGAACAAGCCTTCGAACTGTGACGGTGGCAAGAACACGCCGCGCGCCGCCATCTTCTGATAGTACGAGCGGAACATGTCGAGGTTCGACGTTTTCGCCTTCTCGAAGTTCGTCACTTTCTCGTTCGTGAAGAAGAAGCCGAACATCGAGCCGGCCCGGTTCGTGTCGTGCGGGATGTTATATTTCTCGGCCGCTGCCGTGAAACCTGCCGCGAGGCGGTCGGCTTTGCGCTCGAACTCCTCGTAGTGCTCAGGCTTGAGTTGCGACAGCGTCGTGTAGCCGGCGATCATCGCGAGCGGGTTGCCTGAAAGCGTCCCTGCTTGGTAGATCGGCCCTTGCGGTGCGATGTGTTCCATGATCTCCCGTTTGCCGCCGTAAGCGCCGACCGGAAGGCCACCGCCGATGACTTTGCCGAGGCACGTAAGATCAGGCGTCACGCCAAAGTAACCTTGGGCGCAATTGTAGCCGACGCGGAAGCCGGTCATGACCTCGTCAAAGATGAGGAGCGCGCCGTTTTGTTCCGTGATTTCACGAAGTCCTTCGAGGAATCCTGGCTGCGGCGGGACGAAGCCCATGTTGCCGGCAGCCGGTTCGACGATGACGCCGGCGATGTCGTCGCCGTGCTTCTCGAACGCGATGCGAAGCGCGTCGAGGTCGTTGTATGGGACGGTGAGCGTATGGCTCGCCAAGTCTTTTGGGACGCCCGGTGAGTCCGGGAGACCGAGTGTCGCGACACCAGATCCGGCTTTGATGAGGAGCGAGTCCCCGTGGCCGTGGTAGCAGCCTTCAAACTTCAAGATCTTCGTCTTGCCCGTATAGCCGCGTGCGAGGCGGAGAGCCGCCATCGTCGCTTCCGTACCGGAGTTGACCATGCGGACCATCTCAATCGATGGGACGCGGTCGATGACGAGCTCGGCCATCTTTGTCTCAAGCTCCGTCGGTGTCCCGAACGTCCAGCCTTTTTCAGCCTGATCTTGGATCGCTTTCATGACGACCGGGTCGCGGTGACCGAGAATGAGTGGTCCCCATGAGAGGACGTAGTCGATGTACTCGTTGCCGTCGATGTCGTAGACGCGTGAACCTTCACCGCGTTCGGCGAAGATCGGTGTCATCCCAACAGATTTATAGGCACGGACCGGGCTGTTGACCCCGCCCGGCATGAGTGGGAGTGCTTGTTTGAACGCTGCTTCTGAGCGAGTTTGCTTGTATGTCATGCGAATTCTCCTTCCAAATAGCGACAGACGTCTTTTGCGAAATACGTGACGATCAAATCGGCACCGGCCCGTTTGAAACCGACCATCGTCTCCATGACGATACGTTGTTCATCGATCCAGTCGTTCATCGACGCCGCTTTAATCATCGCGTACTCCCCGCTCACGTTATACGCCACGATCGGCATATCGAGCGAGTCGCGCATGTCGCGGATGATGTCCATGAACGCGAGCGCCGGTTTGACGATCATGAAGTCGGCACCTTGCTCGACGTCCGACTGTGATTCCCGGAACGCCTCGCGGCGGTTGGCCGGGTCCATCTGATAGCCTTTGCGGTCGCCTTCACCAGGCGCCGACTGCGCCGCGTCACGGAACGGTCCGTAGTACGCCGATGCGTATTTGACGCCGTAGCTCATGATCGGGATGTGGCTGAAGCCGTTTTGGTCGAGCCCTTCGCGGATGGCGGCGACGAAGCCGTCCATCATCGAGCTCGGCGCGATGATGTCTGCGCCCGCTTGCGCTTGCGTGATCGCCGTCTGGACGTGAAGCGGCAGTGACGCGTCGTTATCGACGTCACCGTTCTTCACGATGCCACAGTGGCCCGTCGACGTATATTCACAGAGGCACGTGTCGGCGATGACCGTGAGCTGTGGTGCCCACTCTTTCACTTTGCGGATCGCTTCTTGGACGATGCCGTGGTCGTGGTACGCTTCCGTGCCTTCCGGATCTTTATGCTCAGGTACACCGAACAAGAGAACGGACTCGAGCCCGAGGTCGACGAGCTCACGGATCTCGTCTTCGAGACGATCGAGCGAGAAGTTGAAGACGCCAGGCATCGAGCTGACTTCGCGTTTAATATTTGTCCCTTCGACGACGAAGAGCGGATAAATCAAATCTTCTTTCCGAACATGGTTTTCACGTACGAGTGCACGCATCGACTTCGACGAGCGCAGACGACGGTGACGGTCGAATTGGTTCATGAAAAATCTCCCCCTACACACTGTATTAATGCATCCATAGTATAACACTCAGGCACTCGGACCGGTAACGTCGACACTTCTCGGACGGCCCGCTCGGTCACTTCGCCGATGGCATACCACGTGCCGTGGAACCGCTCGAGGTATGGTGTGAGCGCGTGGACCGCGGATGGGCTGAGCACGAGCAGCGCCTCGACGTGTTCGAGCGCGGCCGCTTGATCGGCCGTGAGTGCTTTCTCGACCGTCTCATAGACGACCCAATCGTACACATGCGGCAATTGCTGCATGTGCTCGGTGTTCGCCAAATCCCCACGGGCGAACAAGATGACGTCATCCTCCCCGACGACGTTAGCCAACTCGCGGAACAACGCCTCGCCCGTATACGTCTCTGGCATGAGCGAAACGGTGAATCCTTCTGCCTCGAGCGCGTCCCGCGTCTTCTCGCCGACGGCAGCGACTTGAACGTTCCGAGGAACGTCTTGAAGCGCTGGGACAGCGGTTTGACTCGTGACGACGAGCCAATCGAACGAATCAGTTGGCATTGGTTTCCCGGTCAGCCGTGTCTCAATCATCGGGACGTGATGAACGGAAAGACCGCTCGCGTCGAGCAAGGCCCGTTGCGAAGCGGTCAGTCGTTTTGTCCCTGTGTACCAGACGTCACACATTGACCGAGGCGAGGATCTCGCGTCCGCCGCGTCCGAGCAAGTCGTCAGCGACGTCTTGACCGAGCGCGACTTCGTCCGTTGACGTTTTCGTCACACGGAGCACGTCTTTGCCGTCGACCGAGGCGATCAAGCCGGTGAGCGTGACCGTGTCCCCGTCGACCGTCGCGTAGCCGCCGACCGGTACGTGGCAGCTGCCTTCAATCGCCTTCAAGAACGTCCGCTCCGCCGTCGCAGCTTTCGCCGTTACGTCATCGTGAAGGAGCTGTAAAATCTGCGTCACTTCGGCGTCGTCTTTCCGGCTCTCGATCGCGAGCACGCCTTGTCCGACGGCCGGTACCATCATGTCGGCATCGAGCGCCTCGAACTTGACGCGGTCGGTCCAACCCATGCGCTCAAGTCCCGCTTTCGCGAGCAAGATGGCGTTGAAGTTCTCGGTATCGAGTTTTTTCAAGCGCGTGTCGATGTTGCCGCGAATCCATTGGATCTCGAAGTCCGGACGGGCCGCGAGCATCTGCGCACCGCGACGGAGCGAGCTCGTCCCGATGACTGCGCCTTGCGGCAACGTCTCGAGCGTGTAGCCGTCCTCGCAAATCAACACGTCACGTGCGTCGACACGTTTTGGCATACAGCTGATAAAGAGGTCTTCCGGCAGTTCGGCCGGGACGTCTTTCATGCTGTGGACGGCAAAATCGATATCCCCGGCGAGCATCTGTTGTTGGATCTCTTTGACGAACAAGCCTTTCCCACCGACTTTCGACAGTTGGACGTCGACGATTTGGTCACCTTTCGTCACGATTTCTTTGATCTCGAACTCGTTCTGGGCCCCGGCTTGCTTCAATTGTTCGATGACCCATTTCGTTTGTGTCATCGCGAGTTGTGAGCGGCGTGAGCCGACGATAATTTTACGCATAATGTTTAGTCCCCTTCATAGAAAAAGGCGACGAGATCCGCCGCCTTTTTGGTTTGTATTAGCGCATCAACGCGCGAAGTGGTGCTTTAGCCGCCATCGCTTCTAGTTCTTCCGGTTCTGTGTCCACAGTCGGAACGTCGACGTCTAGCGCGAACGCTTCGACGAACTGGGCGATGCGCGTGTTCGCGTCCGGTTGAGCGGCCGCGTCTTTAATGTAGTCGATCGGTTCACGAAGCATCTGGTTGATGATCGACTTCATGTGCTTGCCGATGACTTTCTTGTCCCGGTCCGACAGATGGTCGAGCTTGCGCTCAAGACTTTCCATCGTCTCTTCTTGGACAGTGAGCGCACGTGAGCGCAACTCGTTCATGATCGGCACGACACCGAGCGTGACGAGCCACGCTTGGAACTCTTGAATCGCCTCATCAATCTTCACTTCAATCTTCTCTGCCTCGACGAGACGGGCTGCCAAGTTTTTATTGACGATCCCGTTCAAGTCGTCGACATCAAACAAATGGACGCCCGGAAGCGACCGGACCGCTGGATCGATATCTCGCGGCACAGCAATGTCGATGAGAAGAAGTGGACGTTCCCGGCGCAACAATTGCGCTGCGGCGACGTCATCATACGCGATAACGGCTTCTTTGGCGCCAGTCGAGCTGATTAAAATATCAGCATCGAGCAGTCCACAGGCGATCTCGCGAATCGAGTGGGCCCGGCCTTTGAACTTGTCAGCGACCGCTTTCGCTTTGCTTTCAGTCCGGTTGAAGACCGCAATTTGTTTGGCGCCGGCTTCGAACAAGTTGAGCGTTGTCAGCTCACCCGTCTCGCCTGCACCGACGACGACGACTTGTTTGTCATCGAGGCGCGTGTACATCTCTTGCGCGAGCGCGACCGCAGCCGAGCTGACCGATACCGACATTTCCCCAATTTGCGTGTCAGTATGGGCCCGTTTGGCGAGCGTCACGGCTTCTTTGAACAATTTATTAAACACTGTCCCCGTCGTCCCGTTCTCTTGGGCGCGGAAGAAACTTGACTTCACTTGTCCTAAAATTTGCGTTTCCCCGATAATCATCGAGTCGAGACCTGACGTGACACGGAATAAGTGACGAATCGCTTCTTCCCCTTCACGGATCGACAAGTATGGTGTGAACTGATCCATCTCAAGATCGAACCAGTTCGCTAAAAAACGTTTTGTATAATAACGACCCGTATGGAGCTGGTCTGTGACGACGTATAGCTCGGTACGGTTACAGGTCGACAAAATAACCGATTCAAAAATGCTTTTCTCTTCGCGGAGCGCGATCATCGCGTCCACGATTTCTTGCTCCCCAAACGAGAACTGCTCCCGAATCGCGACAGGGGCTGTCTTGTTATTTAGTCCGACGACGACAATATGCATGTACCTCTTCCCCTCATCTAAAATCACAGTGGCGGTTGTCTTTTCTTTTTTTACATCTCTACCGTACATTATAACAATTTTTATTTAGGAACTATAATCTTCTGTTCGATTTTTGTGAAATAATTTAAGAACTTTTTGTGACGAAAAAAAGTAGAAACGGTCAAATTGGCCATTTCTACTTGTTTCGTCATTTAAGTGACGATGAATCTGTGATAATCGTGCTTTCTTTTCGCTCATCTTCTTGTTCTTCAAGATAATGTTTCCGTTCTTTCAGCTTGTAGATGCGGACGATGTTTTTGACGACCACTTTCGCCACCGCATACGTCGGAACCGCGATCAACATCCCGATGATCCCAGCCAAGTTACCGGCCACGAGCAAGACGATGATAATCGTAAGCGGATGCACTTTGAGCGTCTTCCCTTGAATGAGCGGGGAGATGACGTTCGCCTCAATCTGTTGGACGATGATGATGACGAGGATAACCCAGAGCACTTTGATCGGATCTTGGATGAAGGCGACGACGACGGCCGGTGCAGCCCCGAGGAACGGTCCGACATACGGGATGATGTTCGTCACCATCATGAAGAGCGCGAGCAAGATGGCATAGTCGACACCGATGATCCAAAGACCGATAAGCGACGTGATCCCGACGAAGAACGCGACGATCAGCTGGGCGTGCACATAGTTTTTAACGGTCGTATGCATGTCGTTCAAAATTTTACGCGTCTCTTTCTCATAGCTCGATGGCAACAGCTTGACGATCGAGTCCGGCAAACGTTTCCCGTCGAGTAGCATATAGAGCAGCATGAATGGAATGACGACGATCGTGATGACGGCTGATGTGATGAATCCGATGACTTGGCCGAATGAAGAAGCGATGTTGCCAAAAATATCACCGAGGTATGTGGTGACGTTGTTGGTCAAATCGGTGAACATGTCATCATTCTCCGCCATGAAGCGCGATAGGAACTCGTTTTGCATGAGCGAGTCACGCACTGAGAACGCTTGTTGCTGTAACTCTTTGGCGATACTCGGCATCGCGTTGACGAGATCGGTCACTTGTCCGACGAGCACCGGCCCGAGAATACTGAACACGAGCGTGATGATCAGGATAAGCGATGTTAGCGTGATTGCGACTGACATGCCACGTTTCCCGGACCGTCGTTCTAAATAATCGACGACTCCAACGAGAAAATAAAAGAAAAGTCCTGAAATAATAAGCGGTACCGTGACGAGCGCCAATATGACTTGGATCGGTTCGAACACGAATGAGATCTCTGTCCCGACCAAGATCACTAAGAAGATCGTCAACGTCCAAAATAAGAAGCGATACCATTTGCTTTCAAACATTCTCTGCATCTTTCCACCTCGTTCATTAATGTATTGCTATACAATATGACAATTATACGATACTTACCCGTTCACGTAACCCTAAAAACAAAAAGACGAGGGGATTATCCCTCGTCGTCCGTCAACAAATCGTAGATTGCTTTCCACGCTTCGTCTTTTCCTTCTGCCGTTTCGGCCGAGAAAGATACGAATCGGTCAGTCGATTCGAATTGAAGCTTCCGCTTCACGGCCGCCTCATGTTTCTGGCGCTGCGCTTTCTTGATCTTATCGAGTTTCGTCGCGACGACGATGACCGGAATCTCATAATGTTTCAAGAAATTGTACATCGTCACGTCATCACCCGACGGCTCGTGTCGGATATCGACCAAGAGGACGACACCTTTAAGTGCGCTTTGCGACGTCAAGTATTGCTCCATCATGACGCCCCACTTCTCACGCTCGGTCTTCGAAACTTTGGCATACCCGTAGCCCGGGACGTCGACGAACATGATCTCGTCATTGATGTTGAAGAAGTTCAGCGTCTGCGTCTTCCCCGGTTTTGATGATGTCCGGGCGAGTGCTTTACGCTGACAGATCTTGTTGATGAATGACGATTTCCCGACGTTCGAACGGCCGGCGAGTGCGACTTCTGGCAACTCGTGGACCGGATAATGGTCCGGCGCCACGGCACTCGTAATAAATTCTGCTTTATTGATTTTCATTGTTTTCCTCCAAATGCTACTTCTAATACTTGATCGAGCATCGTGACCGGGACGAACGTCAGTTTTTCACGGACGGTGTCTTGAATGTCATCGATGTCACGTTCATTGTCTTTCGGGATGATGATGGTCGTGAGTCCGGCCCGGTGCGCGGCGAGCGCTTTTTCTTTCAAGCCGCCGATCGGCAGGACACGGCCACGGAGCGTGATCTCTCCGGTCATCCCGATGTCACGACGGACTTTTTTCCCGGTCAAGGCCGAGATGAGCGCCGTCGCGATCGTGATCCCGGCGGATGGCCCGTCTTTCGGGACGGCACCTTCCGGGACGTGGATGTGCACGTCTTGCCGCTCGTAGAACGTCGGGTCGATCCCGAACCGTTCCGCGTTCGAGCGGACGTAACTGTACGCCGTCTGCGCCGACTCCTGCATGACATCGCCGAGTTTCCCCGTCAACTGCAGCTTGCCTTTGCCCGGTGCGAGCGCGACTTCGATCGTGAGCGTATCGCCGCCGAACGCCGTGTAAGCGAGGCCTGTGACCGCTCCGATCGAGTCTTCCGTCTCGCCTTTGCCGTAACGATACTTCGGTTTCCCGAGGTAGTCGCTTAGGACTTTGAGCGACACGGTGACACGTTTCTTCTCGCCGATCGCGATCTGTTTCGCCGCTTTCCGGCAAAGCGATCCGATGACACGCTCAAGGTTGCGGACGCCGGCCTCGCGTGTGTAGCGACGGACGACTTCATAGAGCGCGTCTTCTTTAATCGTGAGCTGGCTCTTTTTCAAGCCGTGTTCTTTATATTGTTTCGGAATCAAGTGGCGTTTCGCGATCTCGACTTTTTCGAGCTCCGTGTAGCCGCCGATTTGAATGAGTTCCATCCGGTCGAGGAGCGGGGCCGGAATTTGCGAGACGTCGTTCGCCGTCGCGATGAACAGCACGTTCGACAAGTCGAACGGCTCCTCGATGTAATGGTCCGAGAACGAGACGTTCTGTTCCGGGTCGAGCACTTCGAGCATCGCCGAAGCCGGGTCGCCCCGGAAGTCCGACGCCATCTTGTCGATCTCATCGAGCAAGAACACCGGGTTCTTACTTTCAGCTTGCTTCAAGCCACGGATGATCCGGCCTGGCATCGCGCCGATATACGTCCGGCGGTGACCGCGAATCTCAGCCTCGTCACGCACCCCGCCGAGCGAGACGCGGACGAAGTTACGTTCGAGCGCCGAAGCGATCGAGCGGGCGAGCGACGTCTTCCCGACCCCAGGAGGTCCGGCGAGACAAAGGATCGGTCCACGCAGCGAGTTCGTCAATTGACGGACCGCCAAGTATTCGAGGATCCGGTCTTTGACCGATTCGAGCCCGTAATGGTCATCGTCGAGGACACCGGCCGCATGTTTGACGTCCAATTTATCTTCGGTTTCAATTCCCCACGGCAGCGAGACGATCCAATCGAGGTAGTTGCGGATGACCGCGTACTCAGGTGACGTCGCTGGGACGACGTTCAACCGTTCCGCTTCCCGCATGACGTTCTTCCGTGTCGTTTCCGGCAAGTCGAGCGCCTCGAGCTTCTCAAGGAGACGGTTCGGTTCCGACTCTTGCGACTGGTCCCCAAGTTCTTGTTGAATCGTCTTCATCTGTTCACGTAAGTAGTACTCTTTTTGCGCTTGTTCAATCGTCTTCTTCGTCCGTTCACGCAACTCTTGTTCGAGCTCGATGATCTCGACTTCGTGCGTCATGATCTCGAGAAGTTCGAGCCCGCGTTTGACCGCGTCTGGTTCTTCAAGCATCGCTTGGCGAATGTCGACATCGACATCGAGTTTCGATGAGATGTAGTCAGTGAGCGATTCGAGCCGCTCATACATCTCAAACCGACGACGCTCGTCCGGTGACAAGCCTTTGATCGTCCCGACGAGTTTGCCGAACTGTTCTTTCAAGAGACGCACGAGTGCCGTCCGCTCGACTTCTTCCCCTTCGACGAGTTCAAGCGAGTCGACGTCAGCAAACCAGCCGTCTTTCGTCGCTTCGACGGCGTTGATTTTGACGCGTTCTTTCCCGACGAGGCGGACCCGTACCGTATCGTTCGACAGTTCGCTCATCTTGGCGATGTGGACCCGCGTCCCGATCGCGTAAAGGTCTTCCGGTTCAGGTGATTCTTTGCCTGTCTCTTTTTGCGTGACGACAATCAAGTCTGTCTCGTGTTCCTTTGCGGCAAGGAGTGCTCGTAATGAGAGCGGTCGCCCGACGTCGATCGTCACGCCAATCAGCGGATAAACGACAACTCCACGCAAAGGAAGAATTGGTAATTGTTCCATTACAACGCCTCCTGTGCAAAAAGGCCCAAAACTCGGGTGTGCCGAGTGTTTGAGCCTTTTTCGTTAAAAGATTATGCTGTCTCTTTGTTGTCCCCAGTCTGTTCGACAGTACCATCACGGAGAACATATTTCGGACCGGCAAGACCCGTAATCGTTTCTTCTGTAATGATGACTTTCTCGATATCATCACGCGATGGGACAGTGAACATCACATCGAGCATCATTTCTTCGATAATCGAGCGGAGACCACGTGCACCTGTCTTGCGTTTGATCGCAAGCTTGGCAATTTCAATCAATGACTCGTCTGTGAACGTGAGTTCGACATCGTCGAGTTCGAGCATCTTCTCGTACTGACGGACGAGCGCGTTTTTCGGCTTCGTCAAGATTTCGACGAGTGCTTCCTCGTCGAGCGTCGTGAGCGTCGCCATGACCGGTAGACGTCCGATAAATTCAGGGATCAAGCCGAATTTTTGAAGATCTTCCGGCAATGCGCGGGCGAGCAAGTCTTCTTGCGTCATCTCGCGATTTTCTTGATCGTTCCCGAAACCGATGACTTTCTTCCCGATGCGGCGTTTGACGACCGCTTCGATGCCGGCGAATGCGCCACCGACGATGAAAAGAATGTTCGTCGTATCGATTTGGATGAACTCTTGATGCGGATGCTTCCGTCCACCTTGTGGCGGTACGCTCGCAGTCGTTCCTTCAAGAATCTTGAGCAAGGCTTGTTGGACCCCTTCACCAGACACGTCACGCGTGATTGATGGGTTTTCCGACTTGCGGGCAATCTTATCGATTTCATCGATATAGATGATCCCTTTTTCAGCTTTTTCGACATCGTAGTCAGCCGATTGGATCAGCTTGAGCAAGATGTTCTCGACGTCTTCCCCGACATAACCGGCTTCTGTCAAACTCGTCGCGTCCGCGATAGCGAACGGGACGTTCAAGACGCGAGCCATCGTCTGAGCGAGAAGTGTCTTACCGCTACCAGTTGGTCCGATCATGACGATGTTCGACTTCGAAAGTTCGACATCATCAGAACGGCCACCGGCATTGATACGTTTATAGTGGTTGTAGACAGCTACCGAAAGCGCACGTTTCGCCCGGTCTTGACCGATGACGTATTCGTCAAGGATATTACGGATCTCTTGTGGTTTTGGAATGTCTTTGAATTCAACTTCTTCTTCGACACCGAGCTCTTCCTCAACGATTTCATTGCAAAGTTCAATACATTCGTCACAAATGTATACGCCAGGACCGGCGACTAGTTTACGGACTTGTTCTTGCGATTTCCCGCAAAACGAGCATTTAAGTTGTCCCTTTTCCTCGTTAAATTTGAACATTCGGTACACCCCTTCTGAATGGAAATGGATGTAAGTGCGATAAATCGCCTATTTGTATTTTCAGGTGCAAAGCACTCACGAAAAAACATTTACATCTCTGCGTTGCAATAATTGTAGCATGAACATATAGCGACTTCAAAGATTAACACACGTAATGTGTCGTGACAGAAAAAAGGACGACTGCGTCGCAGTCGCCCTCCTCTCATCTAATTACTTCGCTTTACCAGTTTCAACGAGGATGTCGATCGCCTTACGGAATTTGAGGTCACCTTTAAGTGTCTCGATTCCGCCTTGCGGTGCGAGCATCGTACGGAGTTGATCCGGTGCGATGTTGTAGAGTTTAGACATTTCTTCGAGTTCTTTCTCAGCATCTTCATCAGTTACTTCGATCGCTTCTTTTTCAGCGATTGCTTTCAAGACGAGACGAGCTTTAACGCGCTCTTCAGCTTGCTCTTTCATCTCTTCACGCATAGCTTCTTCTGTTGTGCCAGTGAGTTCGAAGTACATGTTGAGGTCGATGCCTTGTGAAGATACACGAGTACCGAACTCTTGAACCATGCGATCTACTTCTTGGTCGATGAGGATTGCAGGTACGTCGATTGTCGCGTTAGCAGTTGCTTGCTCAACGAGTTGGTCGCGCATCGTGCCATCAGCTTCTTGTTGCTTCGCAGCTTCTAAGCGCTCACGAATTTTCGCTTTCAACTCGTCGAGTGATGCTACTGACTCGTCGATGTCTTTTGCGAACTCGTCGTCGAGCTCAGGAACTTGCTTCGCTTTTACTTCGTGAAGTTTGACTTTGAACGTCGCTGGTTTACCCGCCAAGTTGTCAGCGTGGTACTCTTCAGGGAATGTTACTTCGATGTCTTTTTCTTCACCAGCAGTCATGCCTACCATTTGCTCTTCGAATCCAGGAATGAATTGACCTGAACCGATTTCAAGTGTGTAGTTTTCAGCCGTGCCACCTTCGAATTGCTCGCCTTCAGCGAAACCTGCGAAATCAAAGACAGCTGTATCGCCGTTTTCGACTGCGCCTTCTTTAACAGCAAGTTCTGCGCCTTGCTCTTTGAGGGCGTCAAGTTCTGCTGCGACTTCTTCGTCTGTGACGTTCGTTTCTACAGCATCGTACTCGAGACCTTTGTAGTCGCCGAGCTCAGCTTCTGGTTCAACAACGAATGTTACTTTGAAAGTAACCGGCTGACCTTTTTCGAGCGTGCCATCAACGTCGATGTTTTCGAGAGCCATTGGTTCGAAACCAGCTTCTTCGACTGCAGATTGGATTGTGTCACGGTAGAGAATATCAAGCGCATCTTGGAAGAGTGCTTCTTCTCCGTACATTTTGTTGAACATTGGACGTGGCAATTTCCCTTTACGGAAGCCAGGTACGTTCAAGTTTTTGACGACATCTTTAAATGCTGCGTCGACTGCTTTATTGAATGCTTCTGCAGGTGCTTCGTACGTGAGTACGCCTTGGCTACCTGATGTTTTTTCCCATTTTGCTGTCATGCTAAGTCCCTCCAACAAATTCGTTTATTCTTCTATACCGTACAAAAATGTACAACAAGCAGTATTATAGCATAAATCAGGTGACTGCACACAAGGATTTAGTCTAGAAACGCTTGCGTGAAACGGATGTCCGCCTCTAAAATTTCAGCCGCGAGCCCGTCTGTTTCTTCATCGTTCAGGATCGCTGCTTTCGCTTTCACGACGGCTGTTTCGATTTCAGATGTCTCACCCGGTGTGAACGGATAGTGCGTATACATGTAGTTCATGAGCAGTTGCGTCGCGATTTCGTCGCCTTTGACGGCCTTCTGCAAATCGTGGACCACATGCTCCCATTCGTCCATCTTCACTTGTGCCTCTGCCTGCGTCAGCCGATGATGCGTTTCGAGGTCGACCCATTCGATGACGGACAGTTCTTCGAACGCTTTTTCGAGCACGATCAACTTCATCAATTTTGGGCGATCTTCAAGGAGCAGTTCCTTTAATACGTTGTCGAGTACGTCATCGATATTGAAATGGACGTGCTCGAGCAGTTCAATCTGTTCCCCGACACTGCCACGATGAACCGTCCGTTTCAGTTTGGCGATGGCCGCCGGAAACTCGGTCATCTTAAGTACTTGGAGCACTTGGTAAGCTTGGGTGTTCACTTGATCGGCCTTGTCTTGCCACTCTAAATATTGATGAATCCAGTGTGCCGCCTCGAAAGGTTGGTCACGCATGATGTAGTACTGGGCAATTTGAAGCCCGCCGGCTGCCGGTTCTTCTGCCTCATGAATCTGCGTCGTGACGAGTTCTTCGAGTTTTTCAAGCGTTTCCGGCTCTTCCGGACGCTCCATCAAACATTGAAAAATTTCCATGAAAATAAACTGATCGCCTTTGACGGCTGCGTACCAATCCCATAGGATCGGCTCGACCCGTTGCCGCTCCCCGGCCGCATCCGCTTCTTGAATCATCTTCTGCAGCCGCGACCAGTTCCCTGGAAACGGGTACTCCCGCTCTTTTTCCATCTTCACACACCCTTTCTTCCATCCATCTCCATCTTCCTTAGGAATTGCTGCGTTGTCAATCAATACCCCGGAAAACGAAAAAAGAGACAACCTCCGTGGAGGCTATCTCTATTTTAAATGGAAGTGTCCCAAGAGGGATTCGAACCCCCGACCGACGCCTTAGCTTACCACCATGGCTTTCGCCACCAACGCATGTTGTTTGTAGTCTGGACTATATCTTCACCATTTCAGGTGCGACACGTGTAGTCTCTACGGAACCTCACGAACAAATTGTTCCTTCAATGGTTCTACCTCTAAAGGCTGACCCTTTAGTCCTTTGAACCACCTTGACCTCGAAAGGATACAAGTTTCCTCGGTATTACCATCAGCATGATCTGTTAAGGCTTCACCGATATAGTGTCGTCCACTCTATAGGTTTCTGTTTCCCTATAAAGGCTCCTATTTGTCTTGAAGGGCGTTGCTCTATCCAGCTGAGCTATTGGGACATTGACAAGAAAACTATAATAGAAAAATGCTTTGCTGTCAATTGGTTCTTTCTGTTTTGTTCAAAGTTGTCCTGACAAGTCCAAATCTTCGACGTGCGTCCCGTCCTCAGACCGGTAAAACCGGACCGCTGCCTGACCGGCGTCAAGGTCGATCAACGCGTACGTCTTGTCCGCGCGTCCGCGCGGCATCCGGATCGAGCCCGGGTTCACGTAGAGCACCCCGTCTTCGATGACGGCCCCGGCCACGTGCGAGTGACCGTACAAGACGACGTTCGCCCCGATTTCCTCGGCCCGATAACGCAACCGGTTCAAATCGAACTTCACGTCATGGTGATGGCCGTGGACGATTAAAACCGTACCTTCAGGTGTCTCTTCGACCCGTTCGAGCGGCAAATCGCCCCCGAAGTCACAGTTTCCGCGGACGGTCCGATACGGCAGCAAGTGCTCGTCGACGAGCGCGAGCTGGGAGTCGCCGCAATGGAACGCGTCTTCAATCTCAGTTTCATGCCGAGTAAAGATGGTCGTTAGTTCGTCTGTCAATCCGTGACTGTCACTGACTACTAGAAAACGCATACACCTCAACCTTTCATAAATGGAATGATTTCTGCCTCCAGTTTTCTTAACGCCTGACCGCGATGACTGACCGCCGCCTTTTCGTCACGCTCGAGCTCTGCTGCCGTCTTATGGAGCGACGGGACGATAAAGAGCGGGTCGTACCCGAATCCATTTTCCCCGTGGGGCGCATAGCCGATCGTACCTTCGATTGTCCCGCGCACGGTCAACGTCTCGCCTGTCGGTTTGGCGAGGCAGAGCGCGCAGACGAAGCGAGCCGAGCGGTCGTTCGCCCCGTTCAACTTCTCGAGCAGGAGCGCGTTGTTCGCCGCGTCCGACTTCTCAGGACCGGCGAAGCGGGCCGAGTGGACGCCTGGGGCACCGTCGAGCGCATCGACTTCAAGCCCCGAATCGTCGGCGAGGACGGCGTGTCCGAAGTAACGGGCCGCCTCGGTCGCTTTCAGTTCGGCGTTCGCTTCGAACGTCGTGCCCGTCTCATCCGTTTCCGGTGCATCCGGATAATCTAAGAGCGATTCGACTTCAAATCCGAGCGGCGTGAGCATCCCTTCGATTTCAACCACTTTCCCTTTGTTGCGTGTCGCGACAATCAGTTTCATATCGTTTCCTCCATTTGTTCCCCGACATACCACCATGAGGCACCGAGTGCGTCTTCTGCTGCTTTGAACAGCGTCTCGATCCCGCCTTGGGCCATCTGGAGCATCTCATTCATTTCTTGCAGCGTGAACGTCGCTTCTTCACCCGTGCCTTGCACTTCGACGAAGCGTCCGCTCGCCGTCATAACGACGTTCATGTCAACTTCGGCCGCTGCGTCTTCTTCATAGTTCAAGTCGAGCAACAGCTCGTTCGTCCGTCCGACCGAGATGGCGGCGACGCCTTCTTTGATCGGCGTGTCGCCGAGTTTGCCTTGACGGATGAGCGCGTCGATCGCGAGCACGAGCGCACAAAAACCGCCTGTGATCGACGCTGTCCGTGTGCCACCATCTGCTTGGATGACGTCACAATCGATCCAGATCGTCCGTTCACCGAGCCGTTCCAAGTCGACGACCGAACGGAGCGAACGCGAAATCAACCGTTGAATCTCCATCGTCCGTCCTGTCTGCTTACCGCGAACGGATTCCCGGACGGTCCGGTTACCCGTCGCCCGTGGCAGCATCGCGTACTCGGCGTTGATCCAGCCCTGTTTCTTCCCGCGCAGGAAGTTTGGGACGCGTTCTTCGACCGTCGCCGTACAGATCACTTTCGTGTCCCCGATCGAGATCAAGACCGAGCCTTCGGCATGTTTGTTCACGTGCGGAATGATCTCAACGGTCCGCAGTTCATCATGTTGTCTTTCGTTACGCATCGACACCAGACACCTCTACTTTCTCCGCTTTCACGGGTTGGCCAAGCCACTCTGTCGCCAATCGGTTGAAGATGGCGACATCCCCGGTCGCATAAAACTGATGCGTCGGGATGGTATCCAAATCGTTCTCAAGTTCTTTAAAATCAAGGATCGCCGCCACTTCGAGCGCCGTCTCATCACCTGACGAAATCAAGTGGACATCGGGTCCGACGACGTCTTGGATGACCGGCGCTAGCAACGGATAATGGGTGCACCCAAGGATGAGCGTGTCCATCTCCGAATCTTGGAGCGGAAGAATCGTCTCGGCGACGATCGACCGGACGCGTTCGCCGCTCAATTCGCCGGCTTCGACGAGCGGGACGAACGGCGGGCAAGCGAGCGAATAGACATCGATCTCGCCCGCGACGTGACGGAGCGCCGTCTCGTACGAATTGCTTTCGACCGTCATCTTCGTGCCGATGACACCGATATGTTTGTTGCGTGTGCCTTTGACGGCG
This sequence comes from Exiguobacterium sp. SH31, assembly GCF_001816105.1. NCBI lineage: Bacteria > Bacillati > Bacillota > Bacilli > Caryophanales > Exiguobacterium > Exiguobacterium sp. SH31. Next base: position 14,226 of record NZ_LYTG01000093.1, on the reverse strand, counting down.
GCCCGGGCGCCCGGGTCGATGACACCGATGACCGGGATGTTGAGGCGCTTGCGCGCTTCTTTCAAGACGACAGCCGTCGCCGTGTTGCAGGCGATGACAATCATCTTAACGTCTTTTTCTAATAGGAATTCAATCAATTCCCACGTATATGCTTCAATCTCATCGTGCGGACGCGGCCCATACGGACAGCGCTCCGTGTCGCCGATATAGATGATTTCTTCTTTCGGCAGCTGGCGGATCAGTTCTTTGACTACGGTCAAGCCGCCAACACCTGAATCGAGTACTCCAATCGCTCGTTTCATAAATATCACTTCCATTCCCATCTATCTTACCAAAAAAGCCGTATCCAAAAAAGAAACGGTGTCATGACAAACAAAAAAGACGAGGTAGCCGATTGGCCGCCTCGTCCGTTGCTCGAATTACTGAGCAAGACCTTCGCTAGTGAGCATGTCAGAAAGCGTGTTAACCGCTTCTTCTGCATCGTCACCTGCTGCAGTGATCTTGATTGTTGAATCTTTAGCGATTCCGAGTGAAAGTACACCCATGATCGACTTCAAGTTAACTGTCTTACCATTGTACTCAAGGTTGATATCTGATTGGAACTTAGAAGCTGTGTTGACCAACTGAGTAGCTGGACGAGCGTGGATTCCTGAATCAGCAACGACTGTGAATGTTTTTTCCATGACGTGATAGTCTCCCTTCAAATCTGAATTCTGCAGGCGAACCGGCAGAAATTTTTGTTTGTGAACTCATTATCAAATGATAGCGGATTCGCAAAAATTCTGCAAGCGATTTTTATATTCTGGAGTCCATTCGGCCGGACGACCGGATTTTGACAAATGCACGAGGCTCGTACGGCCCGCGAACATGAGTTGATCTCCATCATATGCGCCGTAATGAATATCACATGAAGTGTTTCCGACCGTCAAGACATTGGCATACACCTTCAACTGTTGCCGCGGCATCACTTGTCGGACGTAATCGCACTGGGCGTCCGCCACGACGACGAAGCCGTCTTTCAAGGAAAATCCTGTCGCTTCGAGCAGCTCGATCCGTGCATCCTCAAAATAGATGAACGGGATTGTGTTATTCATATGGCCGTACGGGTCGCACTCCGAAAAACGGACTTTGACGTCGAGCTCGATTCCTGACCTGACACGCGTTTCCCAACCGGGTTCCCGAAAATACTTTGACATCGGCAAACGTTACGCCTCGACCGCAGAACCGGTACGACCTTTGTCGCTGCCGAAGAACTGTTTGAACGAGTGAAGCGTCGTCTGACGGTTCATCGCGGCGATTGACGTCGTGAGCGGAATTCCTTTCGGACAAACCTCGACACAGTTTTGCGCGTTTCCGCACTGCATGATGCCCCCGTCTTCCATGAGCGCTTCGAGACGTTCTTCCGCGTGGAAAGCGCCGGTCGGATGCGAGTTGAAGAGACGGACTTGTGAGAGTGCGGCCGGGCCGATGAAGTTCGACTTGTCGTTAACGTTCGGGCAAGCCTCGAGGCAGACACCGCACGTCATACATTTCGATAACTCATACGCCCATTGACGTTTGTTCTCTGGCATCCGTGGTCCTGGACCGAGATCGTACGTGCCATCGATTGGTACCCACGCCTTCACTTTTTTCAAAGCGTCGAACATGCGCTGACGGTCGACTTGAAGATCCCGGATGACCGGGAACGTCTTCATCGGAGCAAGGCGGATCGGCTGCTCGAGTTTATCGACGAGCGCCGTACACGACTGGCGCGGCTTGCCGTTGATGATCATCGAACAAGCGCCGCACACTTCCTCAAGACAGTTCATGTCCCAGGTGATCGGTGTCGTCTTGTTGCCTTCAGCGTTGACCGGGTTGCGGCGGATCTCCATGAGCGCCGAGATGACGTTCATGTTCGGACGATATGGGACCGAGAACTCTTCCGAGTAGGTCGCTTGATCCGGACCGTCCTGGCGTTCGATGATAAAACGAATATCTTTATGCTCAGACTGCATCGGCGTCGTCATTTCGTCTTCGCCCCTTTCTTCGAGTAATCCCGTTTACGTGGCGGGATTAACGAAACGTCGATCTCTTCAAACGAGATATCGACTTCCCCTTCGTTGTAACGTGCCATCGTCGTCTTCATGAACAACTCGTCATTCCGTTCCGGGAAGTCCGGTTTGTAATGAGCGCCACGGCTCTCGTCGCGTTTAAGGGCGCCGAGCGTGATGACGCGCGCGAGGTCGAGCATGTGGTCGAGTTGACGGATGAACGAGGCACCTTGGTTGCTCCAGCGCGCCGTATCGGTCGCTGAGATGTTGTTGTAGCGTTCGCGTAGCTCGCGTAGCTTCAAGTCTGTCGCTTCGAGCTTATCGTTGTAACGAACGACCGTGACGTTGTCGGTCATGAGTTCGCCGAGTTCCCGGTGAATCTGGTAGGCGTTCTCCGTACCTTCCATCGCAAGGATGTCATTGAACCGCTCGATTTCTTCACGTTCGTTGAAGTTGAAGAGCGCTTCTGGCACGCTCTCGGTCGCTTGGTCAAGACCGCGCATATAGTTGACCGCCGCAGGCCCGGCCTCCATCCCGCCGTAAACGGCAGACAAGAGTGAGTTCGCGCCGAGACGGTTCGCCCCGTGCATCGAATAGTCACACTCGCCGGCTGCGAACAGCCCTGGGATGTTCGTCATTTGATCGTAGTCGACCCATAGTCCGCCCATCGAGTAGTGAACGGCCGGGAAGATCTTCATCGGTACTTTACGCGGATCGTCGCCGACGAACTTCTCATAAATTTCAAGAATACCGCCGAGCTTGATGTCGAGTTCTTTCGAATCTTTATGCGATAAATCGAGATAGACCATGTTCTCGCCGTTGACGCCGAGCTTTTGGTTGACGCAGACTTCGAAAATCTCACGTGTCGCGATGTCACGCGGTACGAGGTTTCCGTAGTCCGGATACTTCTCTTCAAGGAAGTACCAAGGTTTTCCGTCTTTGTATGTCCAAACACGTCCACCTTCTCCACGCGCCGACTCACTCATGAGCCGAAGCTTGTCGTCCCCTGGGATCGCCGTCGGGTGGATTTGGATGAACTCCCCGTTGGCGTAGACTGCACCTTGGCGGTAAACCGCACCGGCCGCTTGCCCTGTGTTGATGACCGAGTTCGTCGATTTACCGAAGATGACACCTGGGCCGCCTGTCGCGAGGATGACCGCATCCGATGGGAACGCTTTAATTTCCATCGAGCGTAAATCCTGACAGACCGCACCGCGGCAAATACCCGTTTCATCAACGATGGCACGGAGAAACTCCCAGCCCTCATACTTCTCAACGAGACCTTGCGCCTCGAAGCGGCGGACTTGTTCGTCTAGTGCGTACAAGAGCTGTTGCCCTGTCGTCGCGCCGGCGTAAGCCGTCCGATGATAGAGCGTGCCCCCGAAGCGGCGGAAGTCGAGCAGACCTTCCGGCGTACGGTTGAACATGACACCCATCCGGTCGAACATGTGGATGATCTTCGGTGCCGCTTCCGCCATCTTTTGGACTGGCTGTTGGTTGGCAAGGAAGTCCCCGCCGTAAACCGTGTCATCGAAGTGTTGCCAAGTAGAATCCCCTTCCCCTTTCGTGTTGACGGCTCCGTTGATGCCGCCCTGAGCACAAACTGAATGTGAACGCTTGACCGGTACAAGCGAGAATAGTTTAACCGGAACACCCATCTCTGCCGACTTGATTGTCGCCATGAGTCCAGCTAGACCGCCACCGATGACGATCAAACTTTGATTTGCCATATACATTTCCCCCTATTACAAGATGCCCGCGAACGTCAAGATTGAACGGATGCCGACAAAAGATAGTGCCAAGAACACGGCTCCAGAGACGTAGCTCATGAAGTGTTGTGAACGCGGCGACTGTGTGATTCCCCACGTGATGGCAAACGACCAGAGACCGTTCGCGAAGTGGAACGTAGCCGAGAGGATCCCGACTATGTAGAAGATGAGCATGAGCGGATTGTCGACGATGTTTTGCATCATCTCCGCATTGACCTCGACGCCACGCAACTTCGCCAAGCGCGTTTCCCAAACGTGCCACGCGATGAAGATGACGAGGAATACGCCCGTGAAGCGTTGGATCATGTACATCCAGTTCCGCGCGTATGAGTATCGGTTCGTGTTGATCGAACCGAGGAAGGCGTAATACACGCCGTACACACCGTGGAAAATCATCGGCAAAGCGATGATTGTCACTTCAAGGAAGTACAAGTACGGTAAGCTCTCCATAAATTTTGCTGCCTTGTTGAACGATTCCACCCCATCGACGATATAGTAGTTGACCGACAAATGGACGATCAAAAACAGGCCGATTGGAATGACCCCAAGTAGCGAATGGACTTTACGACTGAAATAGTCACGACGCGCTGCCATTCTAGTTCCCCCTTTTCACGAGCCCTTGGCTCGTTTTGTAAATAAAAGCGTTTTCAAATGTAAATATAGCTTTCTGTCTCCTATTCTACTCTTGTGAAATTTGTATGACAAGATAACCTAGCCGATTTGTCCCACATTCTTTTAGAAAATACCCGGTGACCAAATCCAAATTTGTCGTTATAATAGTATAGAAAGATTGGAGTGATGGAATAAGATGGAAACGATGAGCCAACCCACTTTCGCGATCGAACTACTTCGCGACTATGTGTTGACAGATTTGCTTGGGGACGATTACGCCCAAGTCATCTATTGGTCCGGAAAACGGGTCGCCCGCAAATTCCCGACGATGCCGAATGAAGAACTGACTGCGTTCTTCTCGGAAGCCGGTTGGGGAGATTTGACGCTCGTGAAAGAGAAAGAGAGCAAGTTCGTGTTCGAACTCATCCCACCGCCTGCGACCCAAGCGAAAGCGAACGGGTATTACCAGCTTGAGGCTGGATTTTTGGCTGAACAGATTGCCGGGCGTTTCCAATGCGTCGCTGAAGGCTATGCCGACCCGGGGCGTCAGGCCGTCCACATCACCGTCCAATTAGACCGAAAAGATACGTACGAATAAGAAGAGCCGATGCGACCGCATCGGCTCTTTCTTATTCATCTGTCTCCTCATGCACATGCTCAAGCACGATTTGGGCGAGCTTTTCAGGTAGCCCCGCTTCTTTCAACTGTTCGAGCGAGGCGAGACGAATCTGTTTCATCGACCCGAAATGACGGATCAGTTGCTGACGCCGCTTCGGTCCGACACCCGGGATATCGTCGAGCACCGACTGCGTCATCTTCTTCGTCCGCAAGCTGCGGTGGAACGTGATGGCGAAACGGTGAACCTCGTCTTGCATCCGTTGCAACAGATAGAACGCGCTTGACCGCGAGTTCAATTCGACGACACTGCCGCCTTCACCGAACAGAAGCTGGCTCGTCCGGTGTCGGTCATCCTTCTTCAACGATCCGACCGGCAAATCGAGGCCGAACTCATTCTGCAACACGTCAAGGGCGGCGTTCAACTGGCCGAGTCCCCCGTCGATCAATAGAAGATCCGGCAGACGTTTGTCCTCGGTCAACAATCGCCGGAAACGGCGGCGGACGACTTCGCGCATCGTCTCGTAATCGTCCGGTCCTTGGACGGTCCGGATCTTGTACTTCCGATATTCTTTCTTGAGCGGCTTGCCGTCCTCAAAGACGACGAGCGCCGAGACGGCGTCAGCCCCTTGGATGTTGGCATTATCGATGATGTCGACGCGCGACAAGTTCGGGATACCGATTGCCTCACCGAGTTCACGCATCGCGAGCAATGTCCGCTCTTCATCACGCGCGAGCAGTTCGAACTTCTCGTTCAAGGCGATGCCCGCGTTCTTCGTCGCGAGCTCGAGCAACTGTCGTTTCGCCCCACGTTTCGGTTGCATCACTTTCGTCCCGAGCGCCTCGACTAACAAGTCGATCCGGACAATCTCTGGGACGAGTACTTCTTTCGGCAACACGTTCTGCTCATAGAACTGGACGATGAAGCTCTCGAGTTCTTCTGACGGTTCTCCGTGGAGCGGGAACAACGAGACGTCGCGTTCGATCATCTTGCCGCCGCGCATATAGAACACTTGGACGCACATCCAGCCCCGGTCGAGCGTATAGCCGAAGACGTCGCGCGCCGTCGGGTCGGCCGTGATCATGTTCTGTTTGTTCATGATCGATTCGACGGCCCGGATCTGATCGCGGAGCTCGGCCGCCCGCTCGAACTGCATATCCTCGGCCGCCTGGTGCATATCGACTTGGAGCTTGGCGAGCGTCTCGCTCGTCTCCCCGTTCAAGAAACGGCGTATCTCTTGGACGATCGACTTCTGCTCGTCGGTGTCGACGGCGAGTTCACAAGGACCGAGACATTGGTCGATGTGGTAGTACAGACAGAGCTTCCGTGGCATCGGCTGACATTTCCGGAGCGGATACAGCTTGTCGAGCAACCGTTTCGTCTCGTTGGCGGCGTAGGCGTTCGGGTATGGCCCGAAGTAATGGCCGCCGTCCCGTTTCAACTTACGTGTCGTGAGCAGCCGCGGGTACGGCTCGTTCGTGACTTTAATATACGGATACGACTTGTCGTCTTTCAACCGGATGTTGTATTTCGGGTCGTGTTTTTTTATGAGCGTCATCTCGAGCAAGAGTGCCTCGAGCTCGCTCGCCGTGACGATATATTCGAAGTCACGGATCTCGGCGACGAGACGCATCGTTTTAATATCGTGCGCCCCGGTAAAGTACGAACGGACGCGGTTCTTTAAGTTTTTCGCTTTCCCGACGTAGATGATCTCACCGTACTCGTTCTTATGCAAGTAACAGCCCGGTTCGTCCGGGAGCAGCGCCAATTTATGTTTAATGTGGTCAGTTTGACTCAAATTTTATCACCTCAGTTTAGCTTCCTCCAAGACGGGAAAAAATTGGTGTAGTCTCAGAGGGAGGGTTTTTGATGAAACGATATGACGTAATCATCATCGGCAGCGGTTCGGCAGCGAGCCAAGCCGCGAGCGTTTTACGCGACGCCGGTAAACGGATTGCCATCGTCGAAAATTGGACGTTCGGCGGGACGTGCCCGCAACGCGGGTGCGATCCGAAAAAGATGCTCGCGGAAGGGGCGGAACTCATCTCCAAAGTCGAACGCATGAAACCGCTCGGCGTCAAAGGAGACATCACGCTCGACTGGCACGCCTTCAAGCGACGTGTCGATGAATACCGCTTCGCCATCCCGACGACGAAGATGCACAAGTGGAAAGAAGATGACATCGACTTATACGAGGGCGAGCCCCACTTTATCGATGAGGACTCGATCGTCATCGAAGGCCATGAGATCTCGGCGCATCAATTTTTGATCGCGACCGGCCAACTTCCGCGCGCACTCGACATCCCAGGCGGTGAAGACGCCATCACGAGCGACGACGTGTTCGACCTTGAGGACGTGCCCGAGCGGATCACCATCGTCGGTGCCGGATATATCGCGTTCGAGTTCGCGCACATTCTCCGCCGGTTCGGCAGCGCTGTCACGCTCCTCATCCGGTCGCGGGCACTTAAACAATTCGACCGAAAAATTGTGAAGCGGCTCATCGATGAGACGATCCACATCGGCATCGACGTCCGGTTCGGGCTCGAGCCCGTCAAGCTTGACGGGAACATCTTGACATTATCAGATGACTCTACCCTAGAAGGGCTCGTCCTTAACGCCACGGGTCGTATCCCGAGCATCGAGCGGCTGCGGTTGGATGCGGCCGGCATCGAGGCGGACAAGGACGGGATCACCGTCAACGGCTATTTACAGACGACGAACGCGAACGTCTATGCGGCCGGCGACGTCGCCAAAAGTCCGAACCCGGCGCTCACCCCGTTTGCCGGGCAAGAAGGACGGATCGCCGCCCTTAACCTGTTGCGGAACAACACACGTCCATTGCCGGAGCGTCCGGCCCCGACGGTCGTGTTCACGACGCCGCCAATCGCCAAAGTCGGTCTGACGGTCGACGAGGCAAAATCACTCGGGATCGACTATGAATGCAGGGACAATGACATGTCCCACTTTCTTACGTATGAACGGGTCAATGATGCGACCGCCTTCTCGCGCGTCTTGCTCAGCAAAGACGGCCACGTCATCGGCGCTCACTTGATCGGGCAACACGCGCCCGAGCTCATCAACTTGTTCTCGTTCATTATACAAAACAATATCAGCCATCAACACGTTAAGCACTTAGAGTTCGCCTATCCGACGTCCGCCTCTGATTTGACACACTTGATGTAAAAAAAAGGCTCTTCCATGTCGTATGGAAGAGCCTTTCGTCATTCGATCCCTTTTTCCTTATCTTCTTTGAGCGCGTCCTGTAACGACTTCTCCCAAAGTGCGACGCCATTAGAGTGAGCCGCCCGAGCGATCAAGTGTCCGCCGACCGGTGCGGTCAACAAGACGAAGAACAAGCCGAGCAAGAGGCGCGCATCGAAGATACGTTGGTCGACCCAGACGTGGAGCACCGCCGCGAACAAGACGAACATGACGCCAAGCGTCGCCGACTTCGATGCCGCGTGCGTCCGGGAATAGACGTCCGGCAAACGGATGAGACCGATCGCCGCAACGACCGTGAAGAACACTCCGATGATCGTGAAGACGCCGGTCAATATATCAAAGATCGTTGTCGCGGTCATGTTGGATGATCTCCCCTCTCTCTAAGAATTTCGAGAATGCCACCGTACCGATGAAGGCGAGGATACTGAGCAAGAGGATAACCTCGAAGAAGATCGTCGTATCGAGCAAGATCGACAACAGCGCGACGACCGAGATCAACGCGATCCCGATCGAGTCGAGCGCGATGACGCGGTCGGCTGTCGTCGGCCCTTTGACGACTCGGTACAGCATACCGAGCATAGCAAACAAAAGAATGGCGAGCGCAATGTAAATTAAAATATCTAATATGCTCATTCCGTCGCCTCCTTAATGGTTGATTCAAAGTTATTGTAGATGTCGCGTTTGAGCGCCTCTTTATCCGGCATGTTGAGCGCGTGGATATAAAGTATTTTATTATCTTTCGAGACTTGGACGACGAGCGTCCCTGGTGTGAGCGAGATCAGCATCGACAACAGGCTGATTTTCCAACCCGAGCGCAGTGACGTTTCATATCGGAAGATACCAGGTTGAATCTTCAATTTCGGGCTCAAAACGAGACGTAACACCTCGAAGTTCGCCATGACGAGCTCACGTGCGAAAATCAAGAACAGCTTGAACAGCTTGATCACACGTGTGAAGTAAAAGCCCGTACCTTCAGATTTGAAGAACCGCCGCATCATGAAGATGACGAGCAACCCGAGCAAGTAACCGACGAGAAACCCGCTCGTCGTGAACGTACCCGTGAAGAACATCCAGATGAACGCCAAGAAAAAGTTGATGAGTAGTTGGTAAGCCATGTCTAAATCACTCCTTAATCACGGCATCGATGTAGATTTCCGGGTCGACAAGCGGTTCGATTGCCTGGGTAATAAACGGATGCATCGCCTCGGCCCCGAATCCGTACGCGACGGCCACTGCCACGAGTAACAACGTCGGCACGATGAGTCGGTTCATATACGGGACGAGCGGACCGTCATAGACGCGTCTCTCTTCTCCCCAGAAGCCATAGAGGAAAATCTTAATGACCGAGAACAGGACGAACAAGCTCGACAGCAAGATGAGAAGCGGGCCGAACAAGTCGCCGTCGGCCACCCCGCCTTGAACGATCAACAATTTACCGAAGAAGCCACTGAGCGGTGGAATGCCGGCGAGTGACAACGCGGCGATGAAGAACGTCCATCCGAACAGCGGGAACCGGGTGATCAATCCACCCATGTCGCGAAGTTGACCGGAACCGGTGATCCCGATCATCATCCCGACGAGCATGAACAAGGCGGCCTTGATGAGCATGTCGTGAATCAAATAGTAGAGCGCCCCTTCGAGCGACGTCTGCGTATTGAGAGCGATCCCGTAAAGGATGACGCCGACCGCGATCATGATGTTGTAGATGATGATCAACTTCACATCGTTATAGGCGATCGCCCCGGTCATCCCGATGACGATCGTCAGCACGGCAAGCACGATCAAGAACGTCTGCATGAACGACCCTGTGTCGAACAAGAGCGTGTACGTCCGTAAGATCGAATAGACGCCGACTTTTGTGAGCAAGGCACCAAACATTGCGAGAATCGGCGTCGGGGCAACGACGTACGATCCAGGCAGCCAGTAGTGCAACGGGACGAGCGCCCCTTTCATACCGAAGACGATGACGAACAAGACACCGATGACGGTGATGACGTTTTGGTTTTCGACGAGCGGAATCTTCTGTGCCAAGTCAGCGAGACTGAGCGTCCCGACGACGCCGTAAAGAAGTGCGACGGCCATGACGAACAGCGCCGACGCGATGACGTTCACGAGCAAGTATTTGATCGACTCGCGCAACTGGACGCCTTTCCCACCGAGTACGATCAAGACGTACGAAGAGATGAGGAAGACTTCAAAGAAGACGAATAAGTTGAAAATATCGCCCGTCGTGAAGGCGCCGTTGACACCGACGAGTAAAAATAACATCGCGACGTACACGTAGTTCGATTCATAAGCGTCCGAGAAGTAATGCGTCGCAAACCAGACGATGAAGAATACGATCAACGTCGATGTTGTGACGAGCAGCGCCGACAACATATCCGAGACGAGCGTGATTCCGAACGGTGCGGGCCAATTCCCGAGGTTGACGGTCAAGATACCGTCTTGCGATACGGTGAAGACGAGCAACACCGATACCGCTAACGTGACAAGTAAAGCCCCGAGTGCCATCACACGTTGTAGGCGTACCTGTTTCGGTGCGAACATCAGGATGACGGCCGCAAGTGCAGGGATGACAATCGGAAAGATCGGTAAGTTAATCATTCGATTCCGTTCCTTTCATTTCCTCAATATTATCCGTGGTCAACTCCTGATACGTCCGATAAGCGAGTACCAAGAAGAACGCCGTCACACCGAAGCTGATGACGATCGCCGTCAAGACGAGCGCTTGCGGCAGCGGGTCAGTATATTCCGTGACCCCGTCGACGAGGACAGGTGCCGCTCCCGTCTTCAGTCCACCCATCGTCAAGACGAGCAAGTGGGCTGCGTGACTGAGCAGGCCGGTACCGATGATGATGCGCAACAAACTCTTTGAGAGAATCATGTAGACCGCGCTCATCGTCAGTACCCCGATGATGATGCTAACGAAGATTTCCATTATTCACTCTCTCCAATCGTTTGAATGATCGTCATCGTCACACCGATGACCACAAGGTAGACGCCTAAGTCAAAGGCGATGGCCGTGTGAAGCGTCTGTTCACCAAGGAGCGGCAAATCGAACTTGTCATAAGCGTGTGTCAGGAACGGACGATCCCAAAATATGCTGTGAAGCGATGTAAGCATCGCGATGACAAGCCCGAGTGCCGTCATGATCCGATAGTCGAACGGTAAAACTTTCGCAAGCGTCTTCGAGTCGAACGCGAGCAGTAACAACACGAGAGCAGCAGCCGTCATCAATCCACCGACAAACCCGCCGCCTGGCGAATAGTGCCCGGCGAAGAATAGGTTGATTGAAAACATGATGATGATGAAGAAGATGATCACCGCAGCCGTCTGTAAGATGACGTCATTCACTTGATCATTTTTCCGATTCATGTTCATGTGCTCCTTTCGTGCGTTCTGTCGTTCTAAACTTGATCATCGTATAGATCCCGATTGCCGCAATGGCGAGGACGACGATCTCGAACAGTGTATCAAAGCCCCGGAAGTCGACAAGGACGACGTTGACCATGTTCTTCCCGGCTGCTAAGTCGTAGACGTTCTCTTTATAATATTCAGAGATCGAAGACAACGACCGGTTCGATAGTGCCATGAAGCTGAGCAACATGACCGTCACCCCAACGATGACCGACACGATCGCGTTCTCCACTTTAAATTTGATGCGAACTTCTTTTCTGCTGATCTCCGGCATGTGATAGAACACGAGCAAGAACAAGGCGACCGATACCGTCTCGATGACGAGCTGCGTCAAGGCGAGGTCCGGTGCTCCAAAGAACACGAAGAACAAGGCGACCGAATAGCCGATGACCCCGAGCAAGATGATCGATGGCAGGCGTGAGCCCATGAACAGAATCGCGAGCGCCGCCAAAATGACGACCGCCCCGAGCACATATTCATACGGTGCGACAGCCTCCATCTCGCCGAACGAGAAGTTGAACAAGTCGAACCAGTACATCGAGAACAACAGCATCCCTGATAAGAACAGGAAGATGTAGATCAAGTAGGTCCGGATGAATCCGGTCATGTAATTGTCTTTAAAACGGTAAGCTGCTTTGTTCGACCAGACGAGAGACCCGTCATACATGCCGTTCAGCGTCAACCGGTTCGGGATATGGTTGTAGATCCCCATCCACTTGTTGATCATGAAGAACATGAGCGTCCCGAGGGCGATAATCCCGAGCGTCATGAATAGCTCTGGAGTAAGTCCGTGCCAGAAGTAAATGTCGACTTTGACCTCTTGCCCGCTCGCGACGAGCGTCGGATAGATCGACTCGACGGCAGGCTTGATGAGCGAGTTCGACAACACGTTCGGAACGAAACCGAGGACGACGACGAGGATGGCTAAAATCGCCGGCGGGATGAGCATCCCGATCGGTGCCTCGTGCGGCTGTTTCGGTAATTCGTCGAACTTGGCTTTCCCCATGAACGTCCGCGTAAAGATGATCAAGCTGTAGATGAACGTGAACACACTCGCGATGAACGCGACGACAGGAATCAAGATCCCAATCGTATCAAGCGCGAAGAAGTCCATCGAGAACACTTTCGTCGTCGCCTTCAAGAACATCTCTTTACTGAGGAAGCCGTTGAATGGCGGTAACCCGGCCATCGACAATGAGCCGATGACGGCGATCGTGAACGTGATTGGCATGACGGTCATGAGACCGCCGAGCTTGCGGATGTCACGCGTGCCCGTCTCATGGTCGACGATCCCGACCATCATGAACAACGATCCTTTGAACGTGGCGTGGTTGATCAAGTGGAAGATGGCCGCGATTGTCGCGACCATGAAGATGTTGTCGTCGATCCCGTCATAGTGAAGCGCCGCGGCGCCAAGGCCGAGCAGCGACATGATGAGACCGAGCTGACTGACCGTCGAGAACGCGAGTATCCCTTTCAAGTCCGTCTGTTTGACGGCGTTGAATGATCCCCAGAACAACGTGAACGTTCCGACCGAGACGATGATCCATAGCCAGAGTGACGACTCTTGGAACACCGGACTCATCCGGGCGACCAAGTAGAGCCCGGCCTTGACCATCGTCGCCGAGTGCAAGTACGCACTGACCGGGGTCGGTGCTTCCATCGCGTCCGGCAACCAGATGTGGAACGGGAATTGCGCCGACTTCGTGAACGCCCCAAGCAAAATCAAAATCATGGCGGCGACGAAGAACGGACTTTCGGCGATAAGCGCCTGATTCGCGACCATGTCGCGGATGCTGAACGATCCGACGATCGACTCCAAGATGACGATCCCGCCGAGCATCGACAGACCACCGAACACGGTGATGAGCATCGACTTGCGGGCCCCATAGCGAGAGCGTTCTTTCTCATACCAATACCCGATCAACAGGAACGACGAAATCGACGTGAGTTCCCAGAACATGTACATGACGACCATGTTATCCGAGAGGACGACACCGAGCATCGCACCCATGAAGAGAAGCAAGTACACATAAAAGTGCCCGAGCGACTCTTTATCTTTGTTCAAGTAGTAAATCGAATACAGGACGACGAGCGCCCCAATCCCTGTAATGAGGAGGGCAAACAGTAGTCCAAGCCCGTCCACGTAAGCAGTAAAGTTGATCCCGAGCGACGGCATCCACTCGACCGTTTCGCTCACGACGTCTCCCGCACTCGTGATTCCGATGAAGCGGAAGAAGTAGACGAACAGGAGTACCGGGACGACCAGTACGAACCAGCCCGTATGGATCCGTTTCAACGCCCGAAACAAAAACGGGATGAACGGTGCCGCGAGGAGCGGCAATAAGATAGCTAAATGTAACACCGACAAGAAAATTCCTCCTTCGAACAGAGTCTTACAACGATGGCATCAAATATTAAGTTCATTTGACGCCATCACGTCTTCCTCATGAGTATAGCTTAAATTTTCAGGCTGTTTCCATGATAAAAGCTTCCCGCTTTTCTAGCCGCGGCTAAAAAAACCTGAACTGTTAAATATGAAGGGAGTCGACAAAAAACG
>NZ_LYTG01000092.1:0-10429 GCF_001816105.1 Exiguobacterium sp. SH31 | reverse complement strand
CTCACTAAACTCCTTCTTCCCTAACGAAGCCAACAAAAAACAGCCGATCGGTCTCCCGATCGGCTGTACGTTTTATTATTTTGCTGACGCGATAAACTCTTTAAGCGCTTCTTTTGGTTGGAAGCCCATTGTTTTCGAGACAGGTTGTCCGTCTTTGAACATCATGAGTGTCGGGATGCTTTGGATTTGGAAAGCGCCCGCTACTTCTGGGTTCTCGTCAACGTCGAGTTTAACGATTTGGACTTGGTCGCCCATCTCTTGATCGAGTTCTTCAAGAACCGGTGCGATCATGCGGCACGGTCCACACCATGCTGCCCAAAAATCAACGAGGACGACGCCCTCTTTCACTTCTTGTTCAAATGTTTGAGTCGTTGCGTGTTTAATAGCCATTTGGTAAATACCTCCCCAGTAAGATGAGACAGTTCAATTAAGAACTCTCTTGCATTTCATGTTCAGAGTATACCACGGAGGGTAACTTTCCCCAAACGTTATGCCCATCAGCTATTGACGAGGTGTTTTCGGAACTCTTCCGTCAAGAGCGGGACGACGTCGAACAAGTCGCCGACGATGCCGTAGTCGGCCACGCTGAAGATGTTCGCTTCCGGGTCCTTGTTGATGGCGACGATGACTTTGGCGTTGCTCATCCCGGCCAAGTGTTGAATCGCCCCAGAGATCCCGCAGGCGATATAAAGGTCCGGCGTGACGACTTTACCAGTCTGACCGATTTGGAGTGCATAGTCGCAATAGTCCGCGTCACAGGCTCCCCGTGAAGCACCGACCGCGCCGCCGAGCAGTTCAGCGAGTTCTTCGAGCGGTTTGAAACCGTCCTCGCTCTTGACGCCGCGTCCTCCGGCGACGATGACTTTTGCTTCCGCGAGATCGACTTTACCGGTCGCTTTACGGACGACTTCTTTGACAATCATAGCAAGGTCTTTCAATTCGACGGCTGGCGTCTCGACCGACACGCTCGCCCCCGCTTGCCGTGGAAGTGCGTCGATGTTGTTCGGACGGATCGTGAAGAACATGACCGAATCTTTGAACTTCACTTTCTCGAACGCTTTACCCGAGTAGATCGGACGGACGAATTCGGCGTCTCGCCCTGAGCCTTCGATCGAGACGACGTCACTGATGAGACCGGCGTCAAGACGGGCCGCGAGTTTCGGTGCGATATCTTTTCCGAGTGCAGTGTGACCGAGGACGATCATGTCCGGTCCTTCTTGGTCGATGACTTGGCGGAGCACTTGGCCGTAACCGTCCGGCGTGTAATGTTTGAGTCGCTCGTCTTCAATGACGAGGACGCGCGCTGCGCCGTACTCCCCGAGTTCAGTCGCGAGTGCTTTGACGTCATCCCCAATGACGACTGCCGTCACGTCGTCCGTCAGTTGTTTCGCTGCGGCGATCGCTTCAAATGATACGTTCCGTAACGCGCCTTCGCGCGCTTCTGCGAGTACTAAAGCTTTCATATGTGATGTCCCCCTTAAATGACTTTGGCTTCCGTGCGAAGTAATTGAACGAGCTCGCTCACTTGTGTCGACGTGTCCCCTTCAAGGATACGTCCCGCTTTCTTCTCTTCCGGCAAGAACCGTTCAATCGTCTCGATTTTCGCGCCGATCTCGTCTTCGTCGAGGTCAATGTCTGACAACTCGAGTTCTTCGAGCGGCTTCTTCTTCGCCTTCATGATGCCAGGAAGGCTTGGATAGCGCGGTTCGTTCAACCCTTGTTGTGCCGTCACGAGGAGTGGAAGATTGACTTCGATCACTTCGGTGTCCCCTTCGACGTCACGCGTGACCGTCGCCGTCGTGCCGTTAATGTCGAGCTTCGTGATCGTCGTCACGTAGTTCATGTCGAGCAGCTCGGCGACGCGCGGTGCCACTTGCCCGCTGCCGCCGTCGATCGCGACGTTGCCGGCGAAGATGAGGTCTGGTGCCTGGTCTTTCAAGTACGTGGCGAGCACTTTCGAGATCGTCACGTGATCCGCGTCCTCGACGTCGTCCTCGATCGAGATGCGGACCGCTTTGTCCGCACCCATCGCGAGCGCTGTCCGTAGTTCTTTGTCCGCGTCGTCCGGTCCGACCGTCACGACCGTGACTTCTCCCCCGAGATCGTCACGCTTGCGAATCGCTTCCTCGACCGCATACTCATCGTATGGGTTAATGATGAACTCAGCACCGTCTTCTTGAATTTCCCCGTTCTCAAGTTGGATCGCTTCCTCTGTATCGAACGTACGCTTCAGCAACACAAAAATATTCATCGTAGTTCCCCCTTTAGGTTGTTCGCACCATCATCCATGAATCAGCATTCATTTTTTGAGCTAGCGAGAGGGCTTACGGTTAAGCAAGCCCTTTTTTCAACATATGGTGTACTTTCGGTAACGTCGACATCAAGTCGTACTTGAAGCCGCTCGCCATCCAACTCGTGACCACTTCATCGATCGTGCCGAAAATCATTTGTCGCGCCAGCCGGTAGTCGAGGTCCTGGTCAAACTCCCCGGTCTCGATGCCGTGCTTGACGACCGCATCGATCAAGTTCAAATACGGCTTCAACACTTCACTGATCTTTTGGCGGAGCGCCAAGTTCGACTGTCTGAGCTCGATTTGCGTCACGACGGCGAGGTCGTAGTCGACCGACAGCTGCTTGAGATGCGACTCAATCAACTGGTACAGCTTGTCGCCTGCCGTCGTCTCCTGCTCGATCTGTTGCTTCGAGTAGTCGATGAACAAGCCCATCTTCGTCTGGAACAGTTCGATCAACAGATGCTCCTTATTTTTGAAGTACAAATAAATCGTTCCGTCCGCGACACCAGCTTCTTTGGCGATGGCTGTCACCTTTGCACCGTGATAACCATGGTCCGCGATCACTTTCACTGCCGCATCGATAATGCGGTCACTTTTTGATACATTCTTTTTCATAGACACCCATGCTCCTTATTGCTGCAGAAAAATGAATGATGGTTCATTCATTTATTATTCTATCATGTCAAAGAGAGGTGTCAACTGCTTTGTTTCACTTGTTTCGCCTTCTCTTCGTCGACGAGGACGCGGCGCAGGATCTTACCAACGAACGTCTTCGGCAACTCGTCACGGAATTCATACAGCTTTGGTACTTTATACGCCGCGAGCTTCTCACGGCAATGCTTGTCGAGCTCGTCTTCGGTCACATTCACCCCGTCCCGCGTGACGATGAACGCTTTGACCGTCTCACCGCGGTAAGGGTCCGGGACACCGATACAGACCGCTTCCTTGACGGCCGGATGTTCGTACAGCACTTCTTCGATCTCGCGCGGGTAGACGTTGAAGCCGCCGGCGATGATCATGTCTTTCTTCCGGTCGACGATATAGAAGAACCCGTCCTCGCCCATATAGCCGAGGTCACCGGTCGCGAGCCATCCATCTTTCAAGACGGCCGCCGTCTCTTCTGGTTTTTGCCAGTAGCCTTTCATGACTTGCGGTCCATTCAGGAACACTTCGCCGATTTCACCGACTTCAGCCGGTGTCTCGCCGTCTGCCTTTACAATTTTAGCAGAAGTATCGGATAACGGCACCCCAATCGAGCCGACGATGCGTTTATCCCACAAGAAGTTTGCGTGCGTCACCGGTGACGTCTCGGACAAGCCGTATCCTTCGACGATGCGCCCGCCCGTAATGTCCTCGAACTGTTCTTGCACTTCGACCGGGAGTGGAGCCGATCCTGATATACACGCCTCAATCGAGGACAAATCGTATTTCTTCAGTTTCGGGTCATTCAAGATGCCGACATACATCGTCGGTGCGCCTGGGAAGAAATGTGGTTTCTTCTTATTGATCGTCTTCAAGACGTCGGTGACGTCAAAGCGCGGCACGAGAATGAGTTCATACCCGTTCGCCATCCCGAAGTTTAAGCAACACGTCATGCCGTAGACGTGGAAGAACGGGACGACGCTCAAGACGCGCTTCTCGTCACCGCGGTTATATTTATAGAAGAAGTTCGAAATTTGGTCGACGTTCGCCGTCAAGTTGAAATGCGTCAACATGACGCCTTTCGGCAGTCCGGTCGTCCCGCCCGTGTATTGGAGCACAGCGACGTCTTGTTTCGGGTCGATCTCGATCGGTTTGACCGGTCCAAAGTTCTTGAAGTCCTTGAACGCGACCGAACCCGTCGTATCGATGACGATATTGTTCTCACGTTTCACTTTGATCGGGTACAGCTTATTTTTCGGGAATGGCAGGTAGTCGGCAATACTCGTCGTGACGATCGTTTGAATGTCCGTCTTCTCTTTCACCCGGAGCGACTTCGGATAGAGGAGATCGAGCGTGATGACGATCTTCGCGCCGGAATCGGTGATCAAGTTTTCAAGCTCGTGCTCGGTGTAGAGCGGGTTCGTCTGGACGACAGTCCCACCGGCATACAGGACGGCGTAGAACGAGATCACGTACTGTGGACAGTTCGGGAGCATCAGGCTGACCCGGTCCCCTTTTTGCAACCCTCTCGACTGCAACATCGTCGCCAAACGGTGGGCCGCATCATCGATTTGGGCAAACGTCAAATCCTTGCCGATAAACGAGACGGCGGTCCGGTCCGGGAAATCTTTAGCGGCGCGGCTGAGTGCCTCATAGAGTGGTTTCACCTCGTAGTCGATCGTTTCAGGCATGTCAGCTGGATAATCTTGTAACCACGGTTTTTCCATTGATTCTCCTCCTTAGAATGAATAGCCATTCATTTAATTCCATTATAATGCTAAGAAAACGCTTTCATCTACCCTTTACCCGATAATTTTCAGAAAATATCGAAAAAAAGTGCATGGATTCAAAAATCCATACACTTTAGACGCGTCTGAAGTACGCTTCAGTTTGCTCTTCATTCCCAATTTTTTCATCCAAGCGGGCAATCAACTCTTCTTCTTTCTCGATCGTCGAGAAGTCGATCCCGAGCCACGCCTCCATCTCGGGACGAGAGAACGCGTATGTCCGGTTCGGGAACGCGAAACGGACGATCTCCGTATTTTGTACGAGCGTGAAATACGTCGCCGCGTTACGGATGGCGAGTTGCTCCTGCTCGATGCGCTCAATCTCCGGATCATGATAACGGACGGTCAAGCCATAGGGACGTTTTTTCGTCTGCAGCTCAATCGACTTATAACAGTCGTGCATCGGCAACGTCTTGGCGATGCCGACGACAGCGTTGATATCGCCGACGTATGTGCCCTCGTATTGAAAGGCACTCGGGGGCCGCTTCGAGGGATCACTACACCCTGAAAGTACAAACAGTAATGCGACGAGCACCAGACCGAACCGTTTCATGATACGTCCTCCTTAAGATTTGAGTTGCAGGTTGAAGCGATAGAGCAAACGTTTGGCGAGCAAGTGGGCGAGGAAGCCGCCAATTAAGAAGCCGACGATGTACAAGACGAAACCTGTCTGGAACGCGAACGACGAAAGGATGATGCCCCCGAGCATGGCGAAACAAAGAACCATGAAGACGTGGACGAGCCAGAGCCAGTTCGAGAACATGAAGAAACGGCCGTTGTTCTCTTGCGGGGCTCGGTTGAACATCCACAGCCCAAGACCGAACGATAAGGCGATGAAGGCGAGGGCACTCCATGGCGCGATTGCGAGGAACTTCTGCCATTCCTGCTGTCCGTCGAAGAACTCATACATGTCAACGTTGGCAAGGTTCGAGAGCGGAGACAACACACGCAAGAACACACTTTCGTACATGCTATCAAAGAAGGTGTACGTATCATCGTATCGTTGTGTAAAGGCGTAAAATGAACCTTGCACCAAGGCGACGATACCGACCGGGAAAGCAAGGGCGATCGCCGTCCAGATGACTTGTGAGATCGACTCACCGCCGAATGAACCCATCCAGAGCGAGAGCGAGAAGAACGAAATGCCGCTCAGCATCATCATGAGGACGAGTGCGGCGACTCTCACCGTGTTGCCTTCCATCAAGAACGCATAGTCCGAGAAATGAATCAATAAGATCATGAGTGTCCCGCCAAGGAGTGACGACACGATAAGGCCAATCGTTCCAATCAACCATTTCGATATGTACAGCTGAGTTCGTGTATAAGGAAGCGACATCGTGAAGTCGGACATTTGACTGTTTCGTTCCGCTCCGATCAATACGGAGGCCATAAGGGCACCGAAAATCACGTACAGGAACAAGACACTCCCCAACGGAATCATTATTCGTAAATCTCCAATCGAGTAGCCAGAACTGTTATCATTATTGAATAATTCTTCCTTCGACATCTCAGAAACATCACCGTCGAACCATGGTGCATACTCGGCTGGATTTTGCTCGATATTGCGGAGCTCTTGATCAAAGTATTGCATCTGTGACCAAACCGGCAACGTGAAAGCGATGATGCCGAGGAACACGAGCAAAATCCATAACAACGACACTTGTTTCCAATCTTTTTTCAACAACACGTTAAATGACACTTGTCTCACCTCCTAATTGGACACGGAAGATGTCTTCGAGCGACATCGGAATCTCTTCGACGAGCATCGGGTCGTGGGCGTCGACGAACGCGTCGAGCTCTTGTGTCCGTTCTTTCGCCATGAACAAGACGACGCGTCCCGTCACGTTGATGATTTCGATATCTTTTCGTTCGAGCAGTTCGACCGGTACTTGGTCGTTGAAGACGACTTGCAGCTTGACGCTCGACTCACGAGCCTCTTCAAGCGACATGATCGCTTTGACCCGTCCCTTCTCGATCATGATGATGCGGTCGGCGATCCGCTCGAGCTCGTGCAGCTGGTGGCTCGAGACGATGATTGAGCAGTTGCGTGCCTCGACTTGGGCGATCATCAGTTTCAAGACGTCGGCCTTGGCGACGACATCGAGTCCATCGGTCGGCTCATCGAGCAGGTAATAGCTCGCTTTGACGGCGAAGGCGAGCGACAGCGTCACCATCGCTTTCTGCCCTTTGGACAACTGACGGATCTTTTTATTACCGATGTTGTAGCGCGTGAGCGTCTCGGTGAACGCCGCCCGGTCGAACGACGGATAGATCGAGGCGTACAAGTCCATCGCCTCGTTGACGGTGTAATGTTTGAGCGCGTCGGCTGAATCCGGAACGAAAATGACGTCCCTCTTCAATTCGGACTTCTCAAAAATGCTCGATGGCCCGTAGCGGACGTCCCCGGTGTCCGGTCGGATGATGCCGACCATCGTCCGGAGGAGTGTCGTCTTGCCGGCCCCGTTACGACCGACGAGGGCGATGATCTCTCCTGGTCTGACCGAGAAGTCGATTGCGTCGAGCACGGTTTGGCGGTCGATTCTCTTACTCAGTTGCTGTACTGTCAGCATGGTTCTCCCCTACTTTCTTATACTCTGTCTCAAATAGCGTCATCGCTTCTTTAAGCGACACGTTCGCGTAATGGCAATCGATAGCGAGCTTTTGGATGGCTGCGACGACCGGCGCTCGTGACGCGTCCTGATCAATCCAGTCCATGGAGACGAACGTCCCGCGCCCGCGATGCATCTCGAGAAGTCCGAGCCGCTCGAGTTCTTGGTACGCCTTGCTGACGGTGTTTGGATTGATGACGAGGTCCGTCGCGAGCTCACGGACCGACATGACTTTGTCGCCTGGTCGTAAGATGCCGCGGATGACGAGCGCTTTCGTCTGATTGACGATTTGTTCATATAAAGGTTCTGCACTTTTCATATCAATCTTATATAACATGGGTCACACCCTCTCTTATAAACGTGGTATAAGTGTATTATATGTATTAGTACACGTAAAAGCAATAGTTCTTAGAGGGCACTTTCAGTTTACAGGGAATTGGGAATAAATAGAATACGACTTTGGACCGAGACGGGATTCGGTCTTTTCGGGTACATTGTAGTAGAGGTGAACAGAAAATGAAGAAAAGGTTGTTAATTGGCGCAGTCGGCTTGCTCGTCGCCGGATCGATGTACGGGAGAAGCGAAGCGACGGAGCGCTATACAGACTACATCTATGACACGTACGGGGAGCGTGTCGACGTCGACGTATCGCAGGACTGGAAACTGACTGGATACAAGGCGACGTTCAAACTGGAGACGACACCGCTTCGCGGGACGTATTCCGCGCGGACGTATGGGGACGGCACGATCCAGGACGATGTCATGCCTGCCTACTGGGTAAAAGAAGCCGAGACGACGCTACACGACCGACTCGTCACCGCGAACGTCTTGTCACGTGAAGAGACGGTCCGGGCGAACGTACCGGAAGACGCGGTGCGAATGCGCGACGTAAATACAAAGAAACCGACGTCTATCTTCGAACTGAATCCAGAGACGTTTTTAGGCGCTTCCGTCATGCTGCACGAAGCATGGAACGACACCAATGAACAGAAACAGCGCGTGCTCGACATCATCCGTCTGCTCGAGGACGACGTGGAGTCGATCCATTTCTCGTTCGACGGGACTCCGAACGAGGATGACGACTTCACCGAGCGCTATTTGAACGTATCACGAACGCCCCAAGCCGGCGATCCGTCGTTCAATTCACTCCAAACGATCGACGACTTGAACCGCCACGACCGCTTATACGGCTTTGACAAGACGACGTTCATCAGCGAATACCGATTTGATGGTACAAAAATCGAGCGAGACACTGCCGACTAATCTGGTAGTGTCTTTTCTCGAGTCGTCTTGCTTTACAGAATCAAATAGACTTGCTAACATTTGACTTGTCAATGATTGATGAGTCAAACATGAAAGGTGGGACGCAATGGAACTACGAGACATGAGTCGATTACTTTATCAAATCAAACTCGCCGACCAGCGCGTCGCGACATCGTTCGAGCGCGAGACAGGCTTCAGCCTGACCCGCTACGAGATGCTCATGATCGTCAACGACAAAGGCGTCTGCTCGCAAAGCGAGATCCAACAAGAGATGAAGATCGACAATGCGGCGATCACCCGTCACTTGAAGATCCTCGAGGAGAAAGGCCATGTCCAACGTGAACGGAACGTCGCGAACAACCGCGAAGTGTTCGTCCGCTTGACGGAGACAGCGACACGCGAGTTGCAGCACTGTGAACAAAACCATGATCAGACGAACCATTTGATCGCCAAAGTATTATCGGAGTCGGAGATGCAACAGCTATCCACCCTGCTACAAAAATTAAACAACATTTAAAGAGAGAAAGAGGAGATTACCCATGGCAACTACATTTGAAAATAACACATTAACGGACGTAATGCTCGACAGAAAATCAATTCGCGTCTATGACGAAACGGTCAAAATTCCACAACTCGAAATGCTCGAGATGATCCAAGAAGCGACGACGGCTCCGTCGTCAGTCAACATGCAACCATGGCGCTTCGTCGTCGTCGAGAGCCCGGAAGCAAAAGAGACGCTCAAACCGCTCATCCGCTTCAACGTTCGTCAAAACGATACGTCGGCCGCGATGCTTCTCATCTTCGGTGACATGGAATGCTACGAGCTCGGCGAAACAATCTACGATCAAGCCGTCGCTGAAGGCAAGATGCCACAAGAAGTACGCGACCAACAACTCGACGCTATCATTCCTTACTACAAAAACTTGTCGAAACAAGAGATGAACGACATCGTCAAAATCGACTCAAGTCTCGCTGCGATGCAGTTCATGCTCGTCGCCCGTGCCCACGGTTACGACACGAACCCGATCGGTGGGTTTGAGAAAGACCAGCTCGCTGAAGCATTCGGTTTAGACAAAGACCGTTACGTGCCGGTCATGATTCTCTCGGTCGGTAAAGCGGCAGAAGCAGGCTACCAATCGGTCCGTCTCGACGCAGAAACGATCACAAACTTTAAATAATCGGAGGAATTCAACATGATCTTAGTGAATGCCATTTTTGATGTGAAAGAAACGGAATTTGACAACTTCTTAGCCGATATCAACAAGCTCATCGACTCGTCGAAACAAGAAGACGGTTGCTTGAGCTATGAATTGTTCCAATCGACATCGTCGGAGAACCGTTTCGTCATGATTGAGAACTGGGCCGACCAAGCGGCAATCGAACGCCACAACCAAAACCCGGACTTGATCGCTTTCGCCCAAAACGTAGCCAACTACGTGACGGCGAAACCGGTGCTCCATGTGACGGAAGTCGCTTCGACCAACTAACATGTCTTCGCTCACACTCGTCCTCGGAACGCTCGTCGCGCTCGAATTCTTCTACATCTTGTATTTAGAGACGTTCGCCACTCGTTCGAAAACGACGGCTCGCGTCTTCAACATGACGGAACAAGAGCTCGCGCGCGACTCCGTGTCGGTGCTGTTCAAGAACCAAGGCGTCTATAACGGATTGATTGGTGTCGGATTGTTATACGGTCTGTTCGTGAGTCAATCGATTGAAATCGTCACGATGATCCTCATCTATATCGTGCTCGTCGCTTTGTATGGCAGTGTGACAAGCAATAAAAAGATCATCCTCACGCAAGGCGGATTGGCGATTTTAACGCTGTTGTCCA
>NZ_LYTG01000091.1:0-95258 GCF_001816105.1 Exiguobacterium sp. SH31 | reverse complement strand
CTTTTTTAATGGTGCGGTTCTGTCACCGCTTCGACCGGTGCAGCCCCTTCATATAAAGCGGCCCATTCGGCTTCCGTCAACTTTCCGACGATGAACTGCTTCGCCGGGAAGATGGTCGAACCGTCCGCCTGGGCATGGACGCGGGCGATGTAGAGCCCGTCCTCTTTGACGGACGTCGTCAGTTCGTACGTGCCGTCATCGAGACGTGCCGCCTCCTGCATCCCGTAAGATAACGTCCCGTCCACTTTTTGTAATTCAAGATGCACGAAGTCTGGTGAGACGCTATCCTGTTTCGTCAAGCCGATTTCAAACGTGATCGGCTCTCCCGCTTCGACGACTTCTGGAAAATCAAGCGTCGCTTGGAGCGGCGTCTCTTGTTTGTACAATTCACTTGCACTTGAATCGACCGCACAAGCCGAAAGTACCGTCATCGCCAACATACTAAAAATAATGAGTAATCGCTTTCGCTTCATCTGATTCACCCCGCATTCAAAAATCGTTGTAATGTAGTCGATCGACGGACGATCAACCAATCAATCGCGGCGACGACGAGGAGCGACAACCCGACGAGCGGAAAGATGATGCCGAATCCGATGATCAACACGAAGAAGACGTTCCGTTTTGTCCGACTTGGCGCAGACGGTGCCCCGCTTCTCGCGTTCGGTTTGCGCGAGTACCATAAATACACGCCGCTCACGACGACAAGCATGACGCCGAGACAAATCGCGAGACTGATCAGTTGGTTCGGTAATCCGAACTGCGTCCCTTTGTGGAGCGTGATCCCGAGCGCGACCGCCTTACCGACGATGCCGTAGTTGTCGTAGCGATAGTCAGCGAGGACCGCACCTGAATATTGGTCGAGATGAATCGTCGCCTCATCCTGAGCCCGGTCCGGATAAGCGGATAATGTGAAGACGCCATCTGACGTACTCGGTAGGCTGATCGTATAACTCGGGTCCATCCCGGCCGTTTCGGCGATCGTGTCGACTTGGTCGAGCGACAGCGGCACATAGCCGGCAACGGCGGAGTTCGGTACCGGCAACGTCTCAGCCGCCCATGGCACGTCCGCCACGTCCTCGGTCTTCACGTTTGATGTCGGTGTCTCACCGCCCCAAATCGACGGCGGATAGCCGACACCGGCGTTCGTCGCAATTGATTGGAAGTTCGCTCCCCAAAAGCCGGACCACGGAAGACCGGTCAAGACGAGAAAGAGCAGTCCGGCCGTCACCCAAAATCCAGGGACGACGTGAAGGTCGCGCCGGAAGATCCGCTTGCCTTTCGTCAAACGCGGATATAACGTCCCCGGTGCTTGTAGTCCGTTTCGTGGCCAAAATAGATACAGCCCCGTCGCCATCAAGACGATCGTCCAGCAGGCGACGAGCTCGACGATGCGGTCACCGATTGTCCCGATCATCAATTCGCCATGGATCAATTCGACCTGGCTCATGAATCGATCGGCGTTCAATTGACTCCCGATGATTTCGCCTTTGTAGGGATCGACGAACACCGTCGTCGCCCCGTCTTCCGTCATGAGGCGGAACTCGGTCGAGCGGTCGGCCGATTCGCCAGGCCGATAGCGTGTGACCGGTGCGTCCGGATACTCGGATTGGACCCTATTGAACAATTCGGTCGCACTCATCCGTTCTCCGGCCGGTTCGACTTGATAGTAGTCGGCGTAGAGTACTTGCTCGATTTGTGGCTTGAACAAATAAACGGCCCCTGTGACCGCGAGCACCAACAAGAACGGTGCGATGATGAGTCCAGCGTACAGATGCCAACGCCAAACGGCACGGTACCAGTCACGCCCTGATGAAGATGATGTCATAAACTTTCCCCCGGTTATGTATTGTGTCCAATATGTGAACAAATCAATTGTACTCACTCACACTTATTGTGACCGCTTACTTTGTGTCTGTTATTCGTCTATCCAGCGAAATAAACGTGAAGTTAGATTCTTTAAAACTACACAACTGAGCTTGATGAACTGTAAGATAAAGCTAACTAATCTGATGAAATGATTGAAATGAGGTGATAAAGATGAAATACACATGTCCTTGCTGCGGCTATCAGACGCTTGAGGAAGAACCGCCCGGCACCTATGATATTTGTGAAATCTGTTTTTGGGAAGACGATGAGGTCCAGTTCAGAGACCCGGACTACGAAGGCGGTGCCAACCGAGTGTCGCTTCGGCAAGCACAACAGAACTATATCCGCTTCGGTGCGTGCGATCCCGGCTCCACAAAACACGTCCGTACACCGAACGGGCACGACCTCAAAGACCCGAAGTGGCAATCGTTAGCAAAAAAATAAGCACACAAAAACCGCTTCTACACGTGTAGAAGCGGCTATTTGTTATACGCCGAGAATGGCGAACGAGACACCGACGACACCGATGAGCGCCATCGCGTAAACCGGTAAGCGCGGCATTTCACCGTTGTTGTCGAGTGCTTTCCCGAACATGTAGAACACGATCGGGTGCACGAGAAACGGCATCGAGAAGATGAGTGGGATGAGAAGTGATGCTTCCGTCCCGAACATGCCGCCTTGGACGGCTGCGAAGAGGCCGAAGTGCGAGATCGCTGACGATTGAGCCATCGTCGTGTAGTCGAACGCGATCGTGCTGAAGCTGAGGATGACGAGTCCACCGAAGACCGCCATCATCTGCCAACCGAACGAGAACTGCATGAGCGCCTTCACTTCTTTGAAGTCTTCTCCGTTCGCACCGCGCAAGTTTTTAAGCGCGAGTGCCGTGAGGACGAGACCGACCAGGACGATGATCGCCGTCGGCCAGATCCAGAGCGCTCCATTGTCGGCACTGACTGCCAAGATCGAGAACACGAAGATGTGACCGAAGAACGGGATGTTGATCATGATTGGCGCACGTTTCGCCGCCACTTGACCGAAGTCACCTGCTGTACACGCACCGGTGAGACCACTGTGCGACAGCGAGCCGGCCATACCTGGTGCGAGGTTGCGGATATGTCCTGTGCGGGCGAACCACATGAGGAGCGCGATCCCACCGAACATCCAGAACAACTGACCGAAGAAACCGTAAACGAGAATCGAGTTCATACCTTCGATGGCGAACGCGTCACCGATGCGCGAACCACCGACCATGAAGTTGGCTGCCAATACGACCGGGATACCGGCGAACAAGAGCGCGCGGACGGTCGGTCCGTACGTCCAGTTTTGGAAAATGGCGCCGAGTGCTGACGATAATAGCATCGCGAAGAAGATTTGTGGCAAGGCGATGACCGGTTGAACAGCCATAGCGATTGCGTACGAGATGAACAAGATGACGAGAAGTAACGACGTCTCGATCAAGCCCTTCTTCATATAGACGTGCTTGTCGTCAATCTGTGCCTTGTGGTCGATCAATAGGAACGATGCCGCGAGACCAATCAACGCGAGGATCGGGTAGTAGAGCGTGATGCCCTCTGCCGCTCCCGGTTGGATCATCATGCGGAAGAATCCTTCGAGACCAACGAGCAAGAAGAACGAACGAACGATGAAGATGAACTGCGTCCGACCTGTTCCGAGGAACATCTCTTCTTTCGATGGCACGACGATGTCCTTCATATCGAGTTCTTGCTTGCTTAAAATCTTACGAAGCTCTTGCCCACCGACAAAGAACGATACGACGAGCGCGATGATTGTCGTGCGTGACAGGAAGTCGACGAGCGGGAACTCAGGGAGACCCGGTGTCGCGATGCCCATCTCGACCATAGCGAAGCCGAGGCCGAGACCGAAGATGACGATGACGAGGATTGGTGAGAACCGTGAACCGGCCACGACCATCCGTGATAAAATGACCATCGGGATGATGAAGGCCACGAGTAACCAGAATTGGTTGAGTAATTGCATTTGCGATAATTGCTGAACGATTTCCATGAAGTAACCCCTTATACATTTTTTTCACACTGTTTCGAAGTTTACAGGATTGAACATTATGTGACAAGGGGGTGTGACGTATTGTAAACATTGAAAGCGGAACCAACTGAAATGGTTCCGCTTTCGGTTAGGTATTCGGTTGGCGAAGGCCCCAGATGCCCCTACCTTTTCCTTCAACTGCATAAAACAAATCTCGTTCCCCACGGTAAATATCACAATCACTCGAGTGCATATGAATGTGTTTTCTAACCTGAGACTTCCAATCTTTATATCCGTCTAGACCAAGTTGATAAAATGATTTTTCCACATAATCATAGATTTCTTTTAAGGTAGCAGTCCCACCATGATGACTAATCGCAAATTCGATTTTCCTCACTAAATCTAGACGCATCGTCACTCCTCCGAACTTATCTCTAATTCTTCGAGCAATTTGTATAGAATGAATTTCATTTCGTCTGCCTGCATCGTTCTTCCGCTAGATTTCACCATCCGCTGTACGTTGTTAAATACCGTTTTGCCTTTTACCGATAACTCCATCTTTTGAATCGTTACCGTTGTCTGATCATTTTCCACGATTCGGATCGTCTCTTCATCATCAGATACCACTAGTAGCCGCTTTAAAGAGGACTGGAACGAATCGAGAGTGACATCCGACCATTCTTCAAGACGTACCCCAACTGTTTTACGAATCAAGACTGCCATCCAGTCTTCCTCACGTTCCATCGAACTGATTACATCGAATAGGATTGGATTTCTTGATATCACATCACGATTTAGTTCAACCCATACATTCAAGTCTTCACGTATCTCTAATACATTTAATGCTTCTTCTTTGAGGTCATGCTTAGCAATCATCAAGTGTTTTTCTAAATCCTGTTTAATGATAGAGAACTTGCCGTTAATCCGTTCCCCTAGTTTATGAAGACGTGTGGCTGCATCCATAGGGTCGATTTCGCTGTAACGAATTATTTCTTTGAATTCGATTAGCGATTCAGCTTGTTGTGAAGTAATTTGGGTATATCTCGGCAATTGACGCAACCATTTTCTTAAGTTACTAAACAGTTGGACCGGGTGCTCTTCAAATGAATTGCCAAAGAAATTTTCATTAACTTCGACAAGCGATTGACGAATGAATTGGTCCATTTTAAAGAACTCAAATTCATAAAAACTTGCCTCTTGTTCCAGAATCGAATACAACAGTTCTGCATTCATTTCTTCAACGAATAGCCCATTGGCGTAGAAAGAAAGCTGATGCCAACAGTCTTTTAGTAACGCAACCGTCAGAATCGGAACAATCGGTTTTCTCATACCATAAGGTTCTTTTTGTAATACTTGCATAAGCGTGAGCAGATTACCACGGTCTGAAGTTTCAATATAGTTCAACATTGATGCTCGCATATTCTGCAGTAGGTCTGAACTAAAATTCGTTAAATTAAATGGATCAATCTGATTGTTTTTCAAAATTGAGACATAGATTAAGTAATCTGGACCGAAGCCATCTATCTCAATCTCTTCAATCGCACGACTCTTCATCAATTTATCTAGCACGCTAACCGCTGCATTACGCTGAACTTTAGAAACCTTTTGCTTGTTGAATCCTTCGTTTCGCACCTCTAAAGTCTGATTGAATCGTTCACTCATCCAATTCGACAAGAAGTTTTCAAGTGCAAATCGAGAGGTAACACCTTCAACCTTTTCGTTTCCATAATACCAGTCCAAATGTTGAGGACTAAAGTTTTCAAGTGGCGATAAATACTGCTGGATTTCAAAAATCAGGTTCTCCATTCGGTAACCAATTTCAGATTCCAATTGTTCGTCTGACTTTAAAAGCACCTTATCTCCTAACATGTACATCAATGTACGATATTCATCAATCTTCTCGACCAACTCTTGTTTATCTAATTTAAATTCTACAAACATTCTTTGGTTGTCTACTATCCCATTATCGATTAACTGGTAGTATACATTTTCAGCTTCAGTATCGCTTAGAATGACAGACAACTCACCATCTGCTGCCGTCTCTTTTTCCAACACAGACTGCATATCAAAATAGAAATCAACTTCAACGTATCTTGTCATACTTTTTTCACTGTTGTACGTTAATGGCAGATAGTACTTATTCTTGATTAATTCCTTCAATGGTTGTGCTCTTAGAACATCGTCATCTTTGATCTTCAAACGATATTGCTGAACTAATTCATCAAGCTCTAAAATTGATCCGGTATACATTTCATAAGAGTTTGCAATCCGATTGTATCTCAATAATTTCACTTGAATTAACTCGTCAATCACGGCTTTTGCCTCATCTACACTAATTCCTAGGGCGAAACTGATTAAGTCTTCCTGAATCGAAAACTTCCCTTTAAAGTTCTCAAGAAGCGTTAATAATTTTATTAAGCGAAGAGCTGAATCGGTCACTCCATAACTAACAGCGAAACGATACTGCTTCAGTTCTTCGATGCGATAATAGAGTGTTTCATCAGAATAAAAATAGTCGAACAACTCATCCGAATAGTACCACTTCGTTTCATCGAATTTTCCATCAAACTGAGCTAAGAACATATATAAAGTACGCTCATTTTGTCCAAGAATATTCGACAAATGAGGCAAAAGATAAATTGTTAATGGATGAATTGGCTGACAACCCTCTAGTATAGTTCCATCGATTTCCTGTGATGACATCTGAGGAAACAGGTTGAATTTAGTAATATCAATCTTATAACGCTCAATGTCATTTTGGAGGAATAGACTAGGTGTGTTCACTTCATCTTGACGCCCCAATACTTTGAAGGCAGAACGATAAAAAAGAGAAGAATCACTTTCTAAATAGTGTGCACGGAAACGCTTTTCGACTCGTTCTAATTCTGACTTCGAAAAACTATTTTTTTCTGCATACTGTCTTAGACCGGAGTGAGTAATAAATAAAATCCCTAAGTTTTCAAGGCGATTCGAAAGTTCGGCAAGATCCTGCATTTCTTGCATCGCTTTGTACGTGCTAGCTTTATCAAGCAACTGAAGAAATCGTCCAAACTCGTCATATGTGATGAATAACCCAACTTTTTGTTTCTTTAATTGCTTTAAAATATATTCTAACTGCTCTAATTCATTCGCCGAAGAGGTGACAGCTAAAGTGGCACCTGATGTCAAAATCGTATAGTATTTTTTAAAAGTTTCTGAGGCTTCTTTGTTTCCTGCTTTTATCTGTGCTACTAGAGCATCGATATTTTGGTCATCTTGTGCACACAGGTCTTTCAAGTTTGAGTACGTGTTTTGATAATTCTTGCGCCAATTCTTAATCGTTTGGATAATTTGTTCTTCTTCGCCTTTTAAACTAAAAGAAATGTCTTCGTCTTTTAACTCTTTAATCGTATTTTGAAGAATGACTTCAGCTAGTTTCCCAGAGTGTCCAACAATAGCCACAGGAATCCACCGCTTATCCTTAGACCGAATCACACTTTCTAAATACAAGCTTTGCTCTTGATTAATTTGCGCGACGTTAGCATAAAAACCTTTAAGCGCTTTCCCATTTCGTCGGCTCATCATCAAGTTTGAAATAATGGCTCCAACCATTGATTTCCCTGCTCCATAGGGACCTATCAATAGATGGGCATTGGTTATTTCATTAGAGTCCGTAACCGTCTCGAGAACCGTTTGAATGATATTCAGTTGTTTATCATTTGGTACAAATTGCGTAAGTAAATTGTCTTTATGAAAATCATACGAAATATTAACGCTTGGTTGGAACTTATGCATAGCTACTTACCTCTTTACTATATTGTTCATATCTTTCTTCAAGTGCCGAGATTGATGCTACTTCTTTCGTAAGCAGTACCGTATCTAGCTTGTTTGTACGAATAAACCGTAATGGGTAATCTTCAATCATCTGCGTCACATACTCCACAATCGCGCTTCTCGAAAGATTAAATACTTTCCCCCAAAGTTCTGGGGCCTCAGCCAACTCCTCAACTGCAAATTCAGTTTGACCGTGCTTTTCCGAATAGATTAAAAGTGACACAAATAAGATGTCTCTAATTTCTTCTACATCAGCAAACGATTTAGTGTAGTAATTGTTTACATTTTTTGAAACCATCTCTAAATTTTCGAGTGGACATGAAATGACATCTTCAGGAGTGAGCTGTTTATAATCTTTCAATGAATACATATTAAGAAGACAGTCTATATCTCGTTTCAATGTATTTTCGGAGACACTTTTTAACCCATTCACTTCTACCCATTTTTCTAAGGAGTGCATTAAGCGCTCCCGATCAAATACAGATTCGCGGTATTCATTAAAAAACCAGTACCAAGTAGTAGCGATGTCTTTGTTAGTGACCAAATTATAATGCAACATCCCTAAGGTCAAACCGTGTTGCAGATGTCGATCGTAATGGAACACGATATTGCCAAAGTCAGTGAAGGCATGAACTGTCTGTTTACCCTTCTGCTCTTCTATAACATTTGTAGCAATCAACCAATGTCGTAAAGACTTCGCCATGTTTTTTCCTAATCCAAGTACTTCGAAATGATTCTTTTCATAAAAAAATCTAGAGTTCTGATTAACGTGCGTCAATCCTTTGTTTATCCACGAAGGTCGAAAATAAAAACTCTGATGTTGTCCAAATCCCATAATTTCCCCACCTATCTTCCAAAAGAAGTGAAGTAGCTACTTCTGCAGCTACTTCACGGTTTATTTCTTAAAGTATTGCATTAATGCACGTAAAGCGAGCGGTTGTAAGTATGGACTCTTACCTCGTGCCGGTTCCTTGTTTGTCTTGAATAGGTAATCACCTTTTCCAGCCAAGTTTTCCCCGCCTGACGTATCCATTACTACATTAGAAGCTACACTATCTGTGACGCGAAGACATAGTCTTGCTGCCAAGTTATTTTTGATGGTTGTACTGATAATTTCAGCCTTTGGAGATTGCGTACAGACAATCATATGGATGCCTGCCGCCCGCCCTTTTTGACCTAGACGCTTGATGGCAGTCTCGATTCTCTGAGCAAATTCTTTATCTTGCATCATAAAATCAGCAAACTCATCAAATACAATCACCGTTCTTGGCATGATTTCTTCATGTCGATTCTCCTGAGCCAACAGTTCGCTATATTCCATTAGATTCTTGGCAAATGCATCTCGGAACTTGCTATAGCGATGTTCCATCTCTGCAATCATAACATCTAAATAATCTGCTGATTCGTTCAAATCTAATAAAACTTTCTCCGTATGCTTAACTCCATCAAACATTGAAAACTCAACTTGTTTAGGATCGATAAAAACAAATTGGAGTTCACTCGGGTCATAGAGACACATCATCGACATGACAATCGAGTTCAAACTTACACTCTTTCCACTACCGGTCGACCCAGCAACTAACATATGAGGCTCTGTACCATTAAAATCAACCGTCATGACTTCATTCAACGGACTCAACCCAATTGGAACTACGAATCCTTTTTCTAAGTCTTGATCTGTTACACCGTTACGGACATACTTCATGAATTGTGAGAAGTAGATGGTATCAGGGTCATTACGATTGATATCGATGTTAATCCCATTACGATCACTAAAGATGGTCGGAGGAGAATCAATATGCAACCAAAGCGGCATATCTTTCGCCTTTTTCTCAACCGCTGTGATGCTTTGATTTGGTGGGATTCTTCCAATAATTCGAATGACACTTGCCCCCACTATCGTACGCTCTACAGTAAACTGCACTCCGTTAATTCTCAGTTTCGTCTGTAAAGTGTCTGCGTAACGATTACCGAGTTCTTGAAGAGCCGCGTCAAACGATTCTTCGTTCGGCACCTGCACGTTTAATAGTGCGATTTCCTCTGGGTACTGATCCACTACTAACTCACTAGGTTCGACCGGATTGACTGGATCGATTAAATCGACTGGATTGACTGGATCGATTGGATCAATCGATTCGTCTTCTATGCCTAGACCAACAGGCGGTTGAATCGGTGTTACAGATGGAGGATTATTTCCGGGTTCTTTACCTGAATCTTGTGGAGCCACCATTTCTTCAACTCTATTAATAGCTTTCGGCTCAACAACTTTATCTTCGCCCCCGATTTCTAATTCAACTTCATCACTAGAAACATTCATTTCTGAAAGGATGTACGATCGTGTGAACGTATGAACGGAAATTCCATCTTCGTCCTCACGCTCAAAGTAATGACCAGGAGTAAGCTCGACTCTACCTTCAAACTCCATATTCTTATTGTGAATATATGCATAAATCGATTTAGTGAAGGAGAAGTTGATTTTCACATTCGGATTATGCTTGAGTTCGTGTAGTAGAGCTAGCTCATATTCCTCGTAGGCCCGTTTATCCTCAAGATGAAGCAAGAACGAGTTGAGATATAAATCTCTTTCAAGAGTTGATTCAAATCGTCTAAAGAATTTCTGAAGCGCTCTTTCTCCAGACAGCAATTGAACTTTTGCGTCCGTTACTTCACTTACGTAACTCTCTTGTTGAATGAGTTTTAATTCGACTAAATCAAAGTTAATGTCATAAGTTTCAATATCTGCTGAATATTGAATCGTCGTCTTTAACAAATCTGGTCGCTTCTGACGAGTTCTAAACCATTCAAGCTCGTCACACATATCCCATAAAACAACAGCATCTTGAGTGTCTCTGTTCTGAACTACTGTTAAATAAACAGATAAAAACTCGTTTACAAACTTCCCTGGTCCTAACGCTCGTAGGACAAGTCCCCCAGATAAATCTTTAACTATTTTTA
The DNA here is from genome assembly GCF_001816105.1 of Exiguobacterium sp. SH31. Lineage (NCBI taxonomy): Bacteria > Bacillati > Bacillota > Bacilli > Caryophanales > Exiguobacterium > Exiguobacterium sp. SH31. Next base: position 84,620 of record NZ_LYTG01000091.1, on the reverse strand, counting down.
AAGATTCATCCACTTTCTGTTCGTCTAGGGTCATGACCTTTAACTGGTCTTTTAGACGACTATGAAGTCTAGTTCGATAATAGTTCGTCTCGATATCTTTTTCAGAAGATCTCCGAATTGAATCCGAAGAAGAGACTAGCACTTTGATTTCTTCTTTTCCAGAGCGATTCACATGATATCGAATAATATTCGAACCTTCTGCTACTTGTTTCATAAGAAGTGGGTCCATGAACTTATCGTATGTGATAACCCAGTTGAACTTTTCATGCGCTAGTTTATAGAGCGTATTCGTCTCTGTTCGAGTTACGGAGAGACGACCTTTTAGAAGTCCGATTTTATCAGGCTCAATGACTAACCCTTCTTTTAAAATGGCCTGCATGTTATAAAACTGTTGCATTAGCTTTGGCTGAGTTGGTGAAACATAACTGATTAATCGAGTGCCTTCTTTTACAGATTTGAACTCGCGATTCTCGTAGAACGCCCACTGTTTATCATCAAGCCCGCACTCTTTATGCGTTTCAGAATAAAACTGATGCGGAATTTTAAGATTATCTTGTTGACCAAAATAATCGATGAACACAGCTAAATCAAAGTCAAGCATCAGCGAGTCCAGTTTTTCCTCTAATGTTTTTGAATCGCTAAAAGGTAAAACGTTAATTTCTAGACGCGGAAACTCTCCGAACACATCAACTGCATTCATATATTCTTCTTGAGACTGAATCCATTGATTGATTTCGTCGTAAAGCATCGCCGCGCGAGCTGGACTGTGGATTGTAACATTTAACTTTCTAACACTATCTTTTTTCAAGATTTGCTCGATACTCTTTTTAACGAACTCTAAGTTAGTCACATAAAGGAATAAGATATCTAGACAATCGGCAGTATACGGATAAACGCGAATATAATCATGAGCTACTTTTTCAATTTCTTTTGCGAACGAAGTAGCTTGTGAAGCGACGCTTTCGATTTCTCCACCTTCAAGGTATGTACCTTGTCCATAGAACTCATCTTGAACAAACAGATGATGACCTTCACGTGATACGTAATATGAAGGTGCTAAATTAGTAAAAGATCCTCTCAAATATTCTTTATACTGTTTGAGGTCTTCTACGTCTTGAATTTTGTTTCGTCCATGGGATGTATCCGAAAGGTCTGCAATCAATTTACCGAAATGAACAAGTTTATAGCCATAGGCGATGAATCGAATCGGGTTGAAAACCGAAACGATTTTTCGTTCGACTTCAGATTGTTTGCTATTCTTTGTTTCAACAATGTTGATTGTTCCAATATCATTTAGAAGCGAGTAGATTTTTCGAACCCCATCAACATCTGCCTCGGAACAATTCAAGAATTCCTGAGTGAGACGCGTGATTTTTTCGAGGTCATCAATCGTCGTCCCCCGCTCCTCGTTTAAAATCGTTTGAAGAAGCTTAGTGTATTCTTTGTTAAACGTATCAAATTGTTGGATTGGTTCTAATAATCGCTTATCAGTCAATGATGTATATTTTTTTTGATCCGAGAGATAGTCTCGGAAATCTTTTTCGCTCGGAGTACCTCGTTTGACATCAATATGCTGGAGATAGCCGCTTTGAATCTGATTGATGAACTGTGAAAAACTGTTTTCACTAATAGCTTCTCCGGCATCAATCTTAAATTCTGTTTTGGCCAGCGGTTCCTCATTTCGAAGCAATCTAACGGTAACCGTCAAATTTTCTACGTCTTTTGAAACATCCTCTACACCTTTTAGATGAGAAAGAACAATAATATTAGATGAAAGCATGGACAACGATTTCAAGTGGAAATTGAAGAATGCTGCCTGCTTTTCTGAGAGCTCTAAATTGTCGTCAATCGAAACTTCAAACGAAAGATTCCCCTCAAATTGTTCATGCTCAACTTCTTCTAACATTACTAAACTTTCAGATAAAACAGCCTCAAAAACATCAATATACTCGGAAGGGTTTTCTAACTTGTTTTCGATGTTAACGACTTTTTTTAGAATCCCTTCTTTTTCAAGTTCTTCCTCATACTCTTCTCTAAATGCTCGAATAGAATCAAGATCATTTTTAGAGTTTACTGCTTCTACGCCTTTATCAAATCGATTCTCTGCGTCCATTTTTTGTTGCTTCAATTGATTTTCTTCTTCTACAGTCTCTGCTAATTCAATTGCCATAGCATATTTATCAATTAATGTGTCTCGGGCATTATTTAACTTATCCTTTAATGAATTTGATACTCTGAATCCAAAAATACGTTCAGCGTCAGTGTACGAAACGAGAGATAGTAATTCATTGTTTTTACGTTCAATGAATTGCATCGCCTTTTCGAAGAAATGGACTTCATCATTGAAGTTGTTCCATATTTCTGTTGAATAATTTGTTTTCGCCTCATTTGACATGAAGTTTTCAACGTTTTTAGCTAGCTTCTCAGGGTCAAGGTAAGACACCATCGTTTTTCTTAGGTGGCTGAGCAAGAAGTTCTTTCGAAGTTGTTTCCGAAGCGCATCTACTGATTCAAATTTTAAATATTCATCTCTAAACAATCTGAAATGAGGCAACTGTGTCCCAAGAATTGTTTTAAATGGTGCCTCAGAAGTGTTTTTTTCTTTAATAATATCTTCTAAATAAGCAATCAACATAGAAAGCTGTAAATCTAATTCATCTTTATACTGATAAGCTCCGATCAACCTCATTAAATCTTTGATTTGATGAGGTTCTAAGTATGAATTTTCATGAAGAGACTGGTCAAGACTGTCTAAACCTTCTGATGACAATAATTGTGTCTCGTCGATAGAGACAATATCCTTCAAACTTTGAGCTTCAGGAGTCCTTTCGTTCATCAATAATATTAAAGCTTCATTGGACTTAACATTATTTCTCAACCAAACCCCGTTCTCATTTTCATTCAATACAAATGAATCAAAGCCATCAATTTGCTTGATTGTTCGAATCACAGGCTGATAAAAATGCTTTAATTGATTTTCACCTTCTAAGAGAGCATTGAGGATTGCAGGGAAATAGTCTTCGTTTATCCCCTCAATTTTAATTAATACCTTCTCTGCATTTTTATTTTTGTGATCTTTAAGGTAGTTAAGCAAGTATTGTGAAATCCAGTGTCCTATGATTGTTTCTTTATGCGAAGTACTTACTGACATGGTCATAATCTCCTTCATTTAATTTCAGATTATGTGAAATAAGGATTTCGGATTAATGCTGTTGCATCTGAATACTCTTGCAACAATCCGTTTTGCTTTAATTTCTGTCTCATTTTTTTCTCGTTACTTCTAAAATGAGATAGGTTGATGCCTTCTTTAGAGTACAGACCAGAGACTTTAGCTGCATTTTCTCCGATGATAATTTGATATTTTTCATATAATCTTTGTAAAAAATCATCGTATGGGAGAGTGATTTCTCCGTCTAACGTGGCATATACTAGTGCACTTAAAATATTGTCATGAAGTACATATCGAGCTTTAGACCCTTTACCTGAAATAATGAATTGCCCGTCGCGTGCTAGTGTCTTCATGATCGGTAATTGTGACTTAGATAAGTCTTCCATGTACAGCTCAACAATACGCAATTTGAGCATTTTTTTAGCTTTATCAAGATTCGACGTCTCAAGAGCTTCAATTAGTTTTTTCTTTTTTGGTGCATGAAGACTGTTAAGATTCAACTCGTCAAAAAATGACGCATAACCAGCGACTTTTGTTTTTTGAGAATCATCAAATCCTTGTTTCCAGACTCGTATCTTATCTTCAGCCTTGTCTTCAGGGAATACTTCAGCAACGCGCTTTTCAACAAACGTTTTATACGCTTCTCCAACTACTCCCTCGTGAATGCGATACGAATCTTGCGCCAAAAATTTTATTGACTTGTTTTGTCCTTCAAAACAATCAATAAAGTAATGAGTCTTTTCATGGACTATTTGTTCAGCTTGATGAATCATATAGCGGTGAAGTTGGAATGTAATAAGTGATGTGAGAATATCAAACATCTCATATACGTCGATTTTCAGCTTTAACAAGGAATCAAGTTCATGAGCAAATTCTGTATAAAGAGGCAAATCGGTTTGAGGAAGCTTAGGATATTCCGCGATATCTTTACCTCTAAAAATTTCTTCTAATTTTGCTTCTTCAAACAAAGGAGCAGGTAATTCTATTGAAGAGGTACTATATTCGGCAAACGCCTCATTAATTTGACTAATCACAGTAATTAAGCCACTTGAAGTTGAAAGAAGGTTCTTCATGTTTTCTTCGATACTCATTCGAAGACTAGCGTTATTCAACGTCCCATAGTGAAGCATCAAGTAGTATAATTCTCCTCCGCGAGCAAAGAAGTTTCGTTCATAACTAATACTATAGTTACTCGTCTTCCCCTTATCTCGATTCACACGTACTTCAGAAAAGAGTAAAGACTCGTGCAGCGGATAAATCATTTGAGCATACCACGAACGGTCTACTGGTTTTCCCATTGGCGTTGTCAGAGGAATCGTCAAATTCTTGAAAAACGTTTGAAGATCTTCGAATTGTTTTTCGTTAATTCCAAGCCTATCTCTAATGACTTCTTTTTTCTCATCTTCAAAAATTGCAATGTGTCCTTTAGAACCCTCTTTTTCGCCTTCGTATACAAATTGACGGAACTCAATCATCTTACGTCGATTATAGTGTTTTCTTTGTAAGCTAAATTGGGTCCCGGCAAATACATTTAAAAATTCGAGGGTATATTCAGGTCCTCTTTGCCCTTCTTTAAATCGATGTCCCCATATCTTCTCCCCGATTTTACTAGAAAAAAATGTTTCTTCTTGTTCCATGTGGCGTGCTCCTATTCATATAGTATTTAATCTTAAAAGTCTTCATCCTCATCTTCATCCACTTCATTATTTTCTAAATCAGGTGTCTTAATTTCGATAGTTTCGAGTACGAAAGCACCTTGCGAATAATCGAATTTTAAAATTTGTAGAATGTCTTCATCTTGTTTTTTCAATGGAATCAATCTGTTTCGGAAGCTGTTGAGTAAGATTTCCACGTGCTCGCGTAATACGTTCAGCATTCCACCATTGCTCAGACGCATCAAATATTCAAATGTGACTAAGTTTACTTCAAGTTCGATGTCTTGAATGTTTAGAATCAACGTTGTACTCGCCTGATCAATTTCTTCATTTTTCTCCTGAACAACAAATTCAATTTGATCTAACCCAATGATTTGATGAACTAACAGACTGTCAGAAGCAACATACAATTGATGTGATGGAGAAAACACCATGCGTTTAGCGAAGAATGTATTTAATCCGTCAACTAACTTGATTTTTGTACTATGTTCAATTTTCCCTTTATGAAGAATGCCAATAAATTCGTGCCGATGACGGTAAGGAATCAATTGCTCTACTTTTTTATTGTCTTTAGATTCGAAGTAATATTTACGACGTAAACGGGGGAACCATTTGCTCATCAGTTCAACGCCATTCACGTTATCACCATTAATATTGGAACGGTACATTTTGACCTCTTCATAATAAGCACCATTTTCGACATCGATACCTTGTTTAAACAAAGTCGTATGGGCGTCTCTCGTTTTCTCTTGACTACTCAAATCACCGTTCAAAAGAAAATCGTCGATTAAAGAATCCGAAATATATCCAGGGTCTAATGATTTAAATTCTTGAATTCCACTGATTTCCTCAAAGACTTCAGGTCTTAGATTATTTCCGAAGAAATTCTCATAGTATGATTTTTTCGCTAATCCCTCAATCGCCTCACTCTGTGAAGCTTCATGAATGTTTCTACATGTCATTCCACCTGTTTGTGTATAAGCTAGGTGAATTAGCAGCTCACGCATAGTCATATGCTTTCCGTTCATATCGAGTGATTTATACATTCGCATCATACGATTCCGAGTCGTTTTATTGCTCATTGCGACATGATTATTATTAATGATGCATTTATGACGACTTGAACACGTACCACAAATATCCCAGTTCTCTTCTTCGTTCCAACCTTCAATAATTTTTTCGGCATAAACAGAAGATGAGGCATAGAGTAGATTGTAAACTTTGACTTGTTCAGCCTCTTTAAATTCTTTGTTTGGTGACAAAAACTGTGGAATAATTGCGTCTTTCAATGCCTTCAGTTCTGGATACTTCACCAAAGTATGCGTCAGTTTCCCTTCGTTTGCGGCAATTAAAAAATAAACGTTTGAGTCTTTCACTTCGAGAGTCTCTTGCATTTTCTGTAGCTCTGAAACGATTACTTCGTCACGTAACTCTGATAAATCTTTAATGACTCGAATAGTGTAGTCTTTGTATGTAATTTCCTCTATACCGGACTCCGGCCATCCTTCAAATTCCTTATCTACCAATTGATCGTATACGTTGCGGCAAATCCGTGTTTTTCCATCCCCAGCATTACCTGTGATAATGATAGAACGCGGTGATGTAGAGAGTTCATCGATTATTTTTTGATTGATATTCGTATCAATGCTGTATTCAATTTTTTTAGTGTGTTCATCGAAAATCTTTGAATAGTCAGCAGTCGTTAAATCATACTGGTGCATGAAGTCCACAAAAGGGTTGATTTGCTCTTTAAGTGGCGTAGTTATGACACGCTCTGTTTTAGTAATCAGTTCTTGAGTCATTCGGGTTGTTTGCTCCTTTTCATCTTCTATGGTTTCAATTTGTGACTTACTGTCTGCAATCACTTCTTTTTCATAAGTAGCGTCTTCAGCCTTAAATTTATTTGGTTCGTCAGTTTCTATTTTATCAAAAGGAATTGTCGATGATTTCAGTTCAGTAATAGCGATTGTCTCTTCACTTTCCTGTTCTGCAGTTCTTCCAAAATCTAAAATCCAAGACTGACCTAATTGAAGCAAAATAGTTAAAGCTTCGTTCGCTTCTTTTTTAGTGATGTCTCGTTTTGTTACGTTTTCACAGACTTCTAAGAATCTAATCCCTTCTCGATAGTTCTTCATCGAAAGGTTATATTTCGTTTTTAGCGCCTTCCAGCCATATTGAATTGAATGTGCTTCAAAGTAAGATTTAGGCATTGACGCATAGTTATTGAAACCACTTAAATCTTTCATCCATTCATAAGACATTGGGAGGAACAAAGATTGCAAGTATAGAACCTGTTCTGTCGGATTGAACTCTATCATTCTATTTACATCTTCAAAAGAGAATACAATATCATCAGCTGATAGTTTTGTAAGTTGGTCCCAAATTTCCTCTGATCTCATTTTCAATCGCCCTCTCATTTTGCATTAAAAAATATAAATAAGGTTCACAATTTCGTTTCTTCCTATTATTGTAATATTAATGTATGGTAAATAAAAGGGGTTCTGAAGGAATATAGTTGGGTTGGCATATTTTTTTATACGGCTATACTCCTGTATTTATCATAAAAATGTTGTAGGCATTTTATTTTCTTATAGAAGCACATTTCCGTTACTGTAATAATAAATAGAAATGAAAGACAAATGAGGTGTAACAGATGAATATGAATAGTGTCAAAACACAAAAAACCACAAGTCGCCTCGCACTTGGTGAATTAAACAATAAAGACTACACTGCGCTCGACCATGGGCGTAAACCAGTTCATGTGGCTATGTTTAGTGGTGGTGCATCTTCAGCATACGTGGCTTACCATATTGTGCAAAAGTACGGTAAAGAGAATTCGATTCTCTTCTTTACAGATACGTTGTGGGAAGACATGGATAACTACCGCTTCATGGAAGAGGTCGCGGATTACATCGGTTTAGAAATTACGACTAGCATCGATGGAAGAACACCTGAAGAAGTATTTTTCGATATGAGATTCCTTGGTAACTCCCGAATGGCAAAGTGTTCAGAAGAACTAAAGGTTAGACAAACAATGATATTCCTTGAAGAACTTCGCGATGAGCATAATCTTGAACCGATTCTACATTTCGGTATCGGGCCTCACGAGCAGCATCGAGCTATCAACTTGCAAAATTTTTATGAACATAATCCAATTGAGCCTATTGAGACGCGTTTTCCAATGATTGAAATCTTCAAAGAAGATATGGATGCCAAAACAATCATTCAAAATGAATGGGGCATTAAACTTCCACGCATGTACGATTTAGGATTCTCTCACGCAAACTGTGGTGGACGTTGCGTACGAGGTGGTTTAGGTCACTATGCCCTTCTTTACAAAGTCTGGCCAGATCAATATGCTGAACAAGAATCTATGGAAGAACGTTTTCGTGAAAAGTTCCAAAAAGACGTGTCCATTTTAAAACGTAATGGTGGCCCCTTCACATTACGCGAATATCGTGAAATGATGGAACGAGATGGCGTAGAAGCTTATCTCGCTGAGAAAGACGATACAGTTCCTTGTGTTTGTGCATTCTCTTAAAAACAAATAAGCAGAGCGCGTTTTACAAGCGCTCTGCTTTTCCTATTTATCCAGAACTTCCTCCAAATATAACCCCTTCTCAAATCCACCCTTCCGCTCCCGCTTCTCTGCACGAATCGCATTCATCTCTTCAAACGAAGCCCCATGCATTTTACCGAGCTCATAAGCGAGCTCAAGAATATCCGCTAGCTCTTCAAGACATTCCTCATCGATATTCGTCTCTTCATACTCTTTCAGTTCTTCATATAGCTTCAGGCGTGCCTGTTCAAAGTGTTCGGCTTGATTCAACTGTTTGACGATGACTCGTTTTCCGTCCGCACGGATCAGTTCAGGTACACGGTCTCGGACCAACTTATTATGTTTCACCATAGCTGCCTCCTACTCCACAATCTCAAACGCCTTCACATACACGACATGATCGAGGAAAATAATCCATTCGTCCTCGAACTGGACAAAGCCATCCGACGCATGCCGGAACGACTGATAAATGGCTTCAAGTGCCGCATAGCGACTATCTGCCTCGACCGTATACGTCAAAATCTCCTCGTTGATTAAATGAAACTCGATCTCGAACTGTTTCATCATCTCCACTCCTTTCTCACTCGTTTCCGTACTTTCTCTTAACACTTTTCCCCATTCTGCTCGATTCTCCTTCACTACGTCCAATAATACTCTGTCTTGTAAGAGATGGATTCTTTACGAGTTTATTCTTACAGGTATCTTTATACAGAGTCTTTATGGAACGGAATCTCTTCACTTCGGCTCATACCGGAAATCGGAGACTTTTGCGCTTGCTCTCGAGTAAAGAGTTTCCATCGAGAAGCGACTTGGACTGTTCGTGCCTCCACCGTATAACTCCTCGATGGTTTGATTGATATACGTGTTTTCCGCTTCTAAATATTCAACAACGAGGTCTTTGAACTCATCGGCCGAGGGGTCTTCATGCTGTAGTCTTTCAAGTTCGGCCAAATACTTGTCAGTGTCTGCTTTCATCCCCTGCAATTCTTTAACCGCTCCGGATATTGCGACGATATCTGTTGGCATACTCGATAACATGAGCATCTTGGTTTGATGGTCGCGTGCTGACGAAATGATTGAAGAGGCATCGAAATGAATGACGGGTCTGTCGTCAATCGTTTCAACCGTGCCCATTCCTCCGCAACCGGTTAAAGCCATCGTTGCTCCTGCAAACAGAGAGACGGATAAAAGTAACTTTTTCATCATCAATTCTCCTTCGCATCTATTTAGATTTTCTTAGGAAATTTCATCTATGGTTTCCACCACACCCCCCTGTATTCCCGACTTTCCCCAAGTCGCGGACGATCGGATCGTCGTATGCCAAGACGTGAAACTCTTGTTCAAACGTATTAAAATCCGGTCACGCCCCTCGCACCACGTCAACAGCATCGTCGCATCATTTCGACTGGTAACTATGCTGTTCGTCCCCTACGCTCAGACACTCTCCCTTAACATTTCAAAATCCTCATCCATAATATCCGGATTTTCTTGTTTCATCTCTTTGAAACTGGCTACAAGTTCTTCATCAGAGAGATCGATACTTTCTTCAAGTGCAGTGAACAGTCTGTTCCCCATCTGCCTCATCGATGAATACGTGATCCAACCCGAAAGCACACCTCCTGCGATTGGAATCACTTTAGACACACTTTGAGCAAACGATCTTCTCGTCATCTTCACCCCGATGTAGCTTCCCATTTTCTTAAGAATCGGATAATAAATCGTCCGCATCATGGCTCGATTCGGAATTTTCTTCAATGCTTGATTCGAGAATTGCGAAGACAGTACTTTAATGGTGGCCGTCGCTCCCCCGACACCGAACATCACACCGAGAAACAAAATCAATTCTCCGTTCACCCGATCAACATCCAACCGGTTCTCATCCCAAAAATCTTCATACCCGTATAAATAACCGATTTCTTGAGCCAATCGGATTGCCACGCCAAAAAATTGGGCGGTATCAGCCGGAATAGTGGCCGCCATCGCGACGCCACCTGGTAATCCTGCGGCAAACGACGCTGATGTACTTTTCATAGTCCGATTCCGAACGGTCTTCTTCGCGATTCGTCTGATTAATTTTTTAGGGATGTTCGCTTGAACAGGGCCTTTCTCAAGAAGGGCTGCTAATTGATTCGGGGTCACGTGCTTGCTAAAACTTGTGGCTAAGAACTCCGTTCGGTCTACTTTCACACCTGGTAATTTAACTCCATTCACCACTAACAGTTCAAAAAATTTTGCACCATTGTCCATTTATCCACACCTCTTCGCCTTAGATATATGCTTTGTCTTAAGCTCTCGCTCCTATACTCTTTCCTGCAAGTCCGTTTGAGGAAACATTTATCACCAGCTCCATGCTGCTGACACAAATAAAAAAGGAACGCCTCGGGAGCGTCCCAGTTTTATGTTCAATAAAAGACAAACCACAACACCGCTGCCACTAAAAACAGTCCGGCCCCGATAAAGAGAATCTTTGCCAATCGTTCGTATACCATGTCTTCACCTCACCAACGCTGCGCCGACGACGAGCGAGACTCCGAGCGAGAGCATGAACGCGAGCAATCCGACCGCGATGTTGCCTTTCCCGATCTCCTCGTTCACTTTGAGCGACGGCGTCAAAAATTCAAACAACCAATACGTGACGAGCAGTAAGAAGAAGCCAAAGCTCCCTCCGACTAAGACGTCGATCATCCGCTCGTGATGACTCTCGACGACACGGAAAATGTTGGCGAGGCCGACGACCTTGCCCCCGGTCGCGAGCGCGACGGCGATATTCCCTTTTTGGATCTCGCGCCAGTTGCTGTATGGCGTCGTCACTTCAAAGATGGCGAGCCCGACGACGATCATCAGTCCGGCGATCGTGTACAGGCCGAGCGATTCGAGCATCACGCCAAACGTTACGTTCCCCATCATCATGCGTCCCTCACTTCAATTCGACGACCGTGACCCCGAGTCCACCTTCGCCCATACCACCCGGGCGTTGACTCTTCACGTGACGATGTCCTTTCAAATACTCCTGCGTCGCTTGTCGCATCGCGCCCGTACCGAGCCCATGGATGATGCGGACGTTGTCGTATCCGGACACGAGCGCCTCGTCGATATATTTGTCTAGGCGCGAGAGTCCCTCTTCGACCCGGACACCGCGAAGATCGAGCTCCGACTTCGTCGAGCTCTGGCGCTTCAGCGAGCTGCCTTTCGACTGGAGCGCTTGTTCTTTCGAGGGTCCGACTTTTTGAAGGTCGTCCGCTTTGACGTTCACTTTCATGATCCCGACTTGGACGTTGTACTCGTTGTCGTTGATCTGGTTCACAATGTACCCTTTTTGGTTGAACGTCGTCACTTTCACTTCTTCGCCTTTACTGAACGTACGTTTTTGTTGCGCTTTTTGTTTCACTTTTTGGATCTTTTTATCTTGGAGCGTCGGTTTCGCCGATTCGAGCTGTTTCTTCGCGGCGATGATCTCGTGCTCTTTGACGATGCCTTCTGCGCGTAGCTTCTTCAACCGGTCGATGACTTCGTTCGCTTCCCGCTTCGCCTTCTCGACGGCCTTCTCGGCACGTGCCTCGGCCTCGCCGTACATCGTGTCGCGTTCAGTCTCGAATTCACTCATCTTCGCCTCGAACGCCGCTTGCTCTTGTTCGAAGTCGTGACGTTTGATGATCAGTTCTTGCTCGAGCTGTTCGGCGCGTTGCTTCGCCGACTCGAGTTCGTTGATCATCGATTCGACCGACTCGGCGTCGGTGCCGACGTGGCTCCGCGCCTTATCGATCACTTGTTCGGACAGACCGAGGCGTCGGCTGATCTCGAACGCGTTCGACCGTCCCGGCACGCCGATCAATAGACGATACGTCGGGCTGAGCGACTCGATATCGAACTCCATCGAGGCGTTGACGACACCTTCTCGGTTATAGGCGTACGCCTTCAACTCGGAATAGTGGGTCGTCGCCGCGACGCGGGCCCCGCGACGCTTCACTTCATCGAGAATCGCGATGGCGAGCGCGGCCCCTTCTTGCGGGTCGGTCCCGGCACCGAGCTCATCGAATAGGACGAGCGACATGAAGTCGACCTTGTCGAGCATGCTGACGATGTTCGTCATGTGCGAGCTGAACGTCGACAAGCTCTGCTCGATCGACTGCTCGTCACCGATGTCGGCGTAGACGGCGTCGAACACCGAGAGCTCTGTACCGAACTCGGCCGGGACATAGAGCCCTGACTGGACCATCAGTTGCAGTAACCCGATCGTCTTGAGCGTGACCGTCTTACCACCCGTGTTCGGTCCGGTGATGACGAGCGACGTGAAGTCTTCCCCGAGCTCGACCGTGATCGGGACGACCTCATCTTGCGGGATGAATGGATGACGCGCCTGCTTCAGTTTGATCTCGCGGGCGTCGTTCAACTTCGGCTCCGTCGCTTTCAGTTGATGTCCGTACGCGACTTTCGCGAACACGAAGTCGAGTTCGGCCAAGACGTCGAGGTTCGTCACGACGGAATCGGCTACGCCGCCGACGAGATTTGACAGTTCGGTCAAGATGCGGTCGATCTCCGAGCGTTCTTTCAAGCGGACTTCTTGGATTTCATTGTTGATCGAGACGATTGCTTGCGGCTCGATGAAGAGCGTCTGCCCTGACGCCGACTGGTCGTGGACGATCCCGCCGAACGCTTGGCGATACTCTTGCTTGACCGGGACGACGAAGCGGTCGTTCCGGATCGTGACGATCGCGTCTGAGAGCATCTTGGCGTTGTTGCGGAGGATGTTGTCGATCCGCGAGCGGACACTGCCCTCAAAGCTGCGGAGTTGCGTCCGCAGACCGCGCAGTTGCGAGCTCGCCGAATCTTGGACCGTACCTTGGTCATCGATCGCGTGACGGATCGATTGCTCGACCTCGATCAGCTTCGTCAAGCGCTCGGCATATTCGTCGAGGCGCGGGATTTGGATGTCTTCGTTGTCCTCGTGCAACTTCTCAAAGAAGTTTTTCACTTGGCGGCCGCTGTACATGACGGCGGCGACGGCGAGCAGTTCGCTCGTCGAGAGCACCGAGCCGATGGCGGCCCGTTTCACTTCGGCGCGGACGTCTGAGAGACCGCCGAGCGGCAAACGGTCCCGGAGCCGGACGACCTCGGTCGCCTCGCGCGTGACGTTCAAGTTGGCGAGTACCCGGTCGTACGAGTAGTCAGGCTGCATGTTTTGCGCCCGGTTTTTCCCGAGCGAGCTGGCCGCATGCACGGCGAGCTGTTGACGTAACTTTTCATATTCTAATACGCGTAACGCGTGATCCATCTAGCATGTTCCTTTCTGTCGCTTCGCGTCGAAGAACGCCTTGGCGTCCTCGAACGTGAGGCAGTTAATAATGTCTGACGGTTCGAGATAGGCTTTTCTTGCGTGCAAGACGCCGAGTGCCATATCTTCCATCATATCAGGGTGGTGCGTGTCGGTGTTGACCATCAGTTTGACACCGGCCGCCTTCGCTTTTTTCAGCGTCGAGGCGGTCAAATCGAGACGGTTCGGGTTGGCGTTCAGTTCGAGCGCCGTCCCTGTCTCTTTCGCGAGGGCGATCAAGCGCTCCTCGTCGATCGGGTAGCCGTCACGACGTCCGATCAAGCGCCCGGTCGGATGGGCGATGACGTTGACGTAAGGCGAACGGCAGGCGTTCTCGAGCCGCGCCATGATCTCGTCGACACCTTGGTCCATCTTTGAATGGATCGAGGCGACGACGTAGTCTAGCGTCGCTAAAAACTCAGGCTCGTAGTCGAGCGTCCCGTCTGGGCGGATGTCCATCTCGACACCGCGCAAGACGTGCATATCGTATTTTTTCGCCGCGGCAAGGATCTCTTCCCCTTGCGCTTCTAATCGTTCCTCGGTCAAACCGTTGACGAACGACATGTACTTGCCATGATCGGTGATGGCGATCCACTCGTAACCTCGCGCTTTCATCGCGGCGACGAGCTCATCGACCGTCAGCTTCCCGTCCGACCAGACCGTGTGCATATGCGCGTCGGCCTTGATATCGTCGAGCGTGACGAGCTTCGAGATGTCGTACTCGAACTCAAGATTCCCTGCCCGTAGCTCCGGCGGGATGAACGGGAGGCCGTAGCGTTCGAACAGCTCCGCTTCCGTCTCCGGCTGCCATAGGCCGTCCGCGGTCTCGACCCCGTACTCGGAGATCGACTCACCCTTAGCTTTCGCGAGTTGGCGCATGCGGACGTTATGGTCTTTTGAGCCGGTGAAGTGGTGGAGCGTCGCGGCAAAAGCACCGGGCTCGACCATCCGGAAGTCGACCGACACCATCTCCTCGCGCTCTAAGACGAGCGACACTTTCGTCTCACCGGCTGCGATGACTTCATTGACGAACGGGAGCGCGAGCAGTTTGTCGCGCAAAGCGACAGGCTCCTCGGTCGCGATGATGAAGTCCAAGTCTTTGCACGTCTCCTCGGCCCGGCGGAAACTGCCCCCGACCGAATGCCGGAGGACGAGCGCCTCGCCTTCTAACACTTTGTTGATCTCGTCGACGACCGGGCGCATCATCGCGTACGACAGGCGTTCCGGACGGGATTCCAAGTTCCGTGCTGCTGCGAGCAACTTCTCGACGCTCTTCGTGCCGAAGCGCGGCAATTCTGACGCCGTGCCGTCTTCCAATACACGGATGAGCGACTCGAGGTCGACGACGCCGACTTCTCTTAACTGGGCCAGTTTCTTGCCACCGAGACCTTGAATTTTGAGCAGCTTCATTAAGCCGAACGGAATCTCTTCTTGGAGCGACTCGAGCACCTCGCTCCGTCCCGTCTGGCGCCATTCCTCGAGTACAGCTGCCGTCCCTTTACCGATACCTGAGATCGTCGTCAAATCATCGATGTCGTCGAGTTCGAGCTCGGTGTTCTCGAGCGCCGTCGCCGCTTTCCGAAACGCGTTGATTTTAAACGGATTCTCACCCTTGATCTCCATATATTGCGCGATTTTCTCTAACAGCATCATCGCCTCAACTTTATTCATCGTATTTCCCCCTTTTTCATACAGAAAAGACCGAGACACAAGCGCTTGCTTGCATTCCGGCCTGTCGTGTCACAGCATCTTATTCGAGAACCAGTCAGATAGGTATGGCGTGTCCTGGATGATGAACGTCGCGAGCGACGAGTTGTCGACCGCAGTTTGGACGCCCGCCATCGGGACGAACGCGATCACCCAAAGGATGAAGAACGTGATGACGTATGACTCGAAGAATCCGAGCACGGCACCGATGATGCCTTTCAATTGGCGCAAGATCGGCAAGTCCGTCAAGAAGTCGAGCATCGACAAGATGAGATGCAAGACGAGCTTCGTGATCAGGAACAAGATGACGAACCAAAAAACGTTATAGAATGTCATCTCGATGCCTGACAGTGAGTTCAAGTCGAGCACACCGCCCGGTAACGTCCCGTCAAGTTGCGACGGGTATGGGATCCAAAGCTTGAACGCTTCGGCGAGATCCCGGTAATAGGCGTTGGCGACAAAGAAACTGATGATGAGCGCGACCCAATGGCCGAGCTGGAGGATCGCACCACGGCGGAAGCCGTTAATGATCCCGATAAACAAGAAAAACAGTATAAGTAGAGTAACCATGGATTGATTTATTCTCCCGTATTTCGTTTAGTTTTGACGTGATCGCTCGCAATTTGGATCGCGGCGAGGACCGCTGCCTGACGAGCGTCTAGCTGAGGGGACTGTTCACGAATCTCGCGGATCTTACTATCGACGAGAAAGCCCACTTCCCTCACATGATCGGCTGACTCCTCGCTAACAATTGTATAGTCTTGCCCCGCAATGTGAATCGTTGTTCGTTGTACCTGCACGTGTCACCCCTCCTTTACGTCTGTTCCAAATTAATCATAACATCGTTTGTATATTAGGAAAAGGAGAAGACCCCTTCCTTTTTATCACTAACATTTTGTGATACCCTGTTCAGAAGTTGTCAAACGTCAATCTTCAGTAAAATTCGAAGATAGGCTGGCAACACGCAGGGAAATGTGCGAAAATAGCAACAATTCAAACATTTAGAAAGGATGATTTATTTGAAATTAAGGATTGGTCTTCTAGGCCGCATCATCATCGCTATCGCTTTCGGGATATTAGTCGGTAGCATCGTACCAGAAAGCCAGAACTGGATTGTACGGACGTTCGTCACGTTCAACACGGTCTTCGGACAATTCTTAGGCTTCGCCATCCCACTCATCATTCTCGCCTTCATCATCCCAGGTATCGGGGAACTTGGAAAAGGCGCCGGGAAACTAGTCGGCTTGACGGCCGCGATTGCTTACGTATCGACGATTGTCGCCGGTACACTCGCCTACTTCGCGACGAGCAACCTGTTCCCACAGATTTTAGCACGCAGCACGGCATCAGCTGAAAACCCAGAAGAAGCACTCTTGAAAGGTTTCATGGAGTTTGAGATTCCACCGGTATTCGGTGTCATGACAGCGCTCATTCTCGCTTTCGTCATCGGGATCGGGATCGCCGCGATCGAGAGCAAACGCTCACTCGACCTCGCCATGGACTTCCGCGATATTATCGAACTACTCATCAGTAAAGTCATCATTCCATTTTTACCGATCCACATCGCCGGAATTTTCATGAACATGACGTACGCCGGCCAAGTCGCCGAGATTTTGTCGGTGTTCTCGCTCGTCTTCGTCACGATCATCGTCCTTCACGCGACGATGCTCATGATTCAATATTCGATCGCAGGCGGGCTCAATAAAGAGAACCCGTTCAAACTGCTCAAGACGATGATGCCGGCTTACTTCACAGCCATCGGCACACAGTCGTCAGCCGCGACGATACCAGTCACGCTTCGTCAGGCAAAATTGAACAACGTCGATGAAGGCGTCGCTAACTTCGTCGTCCCGCTCTGCGCGACGATCCACTTGTCAGGCTCGACGATCACGCTCACATCGGTCGGTGTCGCCCTCATGTACTTGAACGGCATGCCGATGTCATACGCGATCATCCTCCCGTTCATCCTCGCCCTTGGCGTGACGATGATCGCGGCGCCTGGTGTTCCTGGCGGGGCCGTCATGGCATCACTCGGATTGTTCGGATCGATCCTCGGATTCGATGCGACGATGCAAAGCCTCGTCATCGCGCTCTACTTGGCGCAAGACAGCTTCGGTACGGCGACGAACGTCACAGGTGACGGCGCTATCGCCAAAATCGTCCATTACTTCAAACGCAACACGAACTTGCTCGACGACGCGAAAGCGCGCGAAGACATCGCATAACGAGTTACGAGTTAGACAACGGGCAGGCCTTACGGTTTGCCCGTTTTTATACATATGAAGAGAGGTGTCGACTTTGGAAGTGAAAGTTTGGAACGACCCGTTCGCGTTTTCGGAACGCGTCATGTCGGAATTGTTGAAAAAAGAAGCCGAGAACAGCTTGATGATCGGCATCCTTGAAAATATTAAGCGAGACCTATACGACACCTACCATCAGTTGACGGTCGAGGACGATGGACAGCTCCTCGCCATCATGCAGGTCACACCGCCGCACCCGCTCAATTACGTCGTCGTCGACACGTCTCAGGCAACATCGATCCACGCGGCTGTCATTCCGACCTTACTTCGGTTAGATATCCCGTTCACAGAAGTCGTGTCGGAAAGAGCCCATGCCGAGGCGTTCGCTGCCGTGTGGCAGAAGCATACGAATGAACAAGCATCGACGTTCATGTCGCAAGGCCTCTATCGATTGGACCACGTCGACGACATCGACATGGCCGACGGATTGATGCGCCAGGCGACACGCGCCGACCAACCATTGTTAGAGGAATGGTATCGCGCCTTCGAGCTAGACTCGGGACTCGAACCATCAACTGATGAACGAATGGTCGCTGTCGTGACAGCGATGATTGAAAACGACGACGCCGTCATCTGGGAAGTCGACGGCACGCCCGTCTCGTGCGCGAAACGGTCGCGACCGACCACAAACGGTGTCACCGTCTCATTCGTCTATACCGATCCGAGGAGGCGCGGGAACGGGTATGCCCGAAGCCTCGTCGCCGAACTGAGCCGAAAGCTGCTAACCGATAAACAGTTCTGCACCCTCTACACCGATTTGACCAACCCGACGTCAAACAAGATTTATCAAGAAGTCGGCTACCGGCCGATCATGGAATCTTCGTGGATCCGACTCGCTAGATGAATCATCCCGCCTCCCCTATACTAATAGGTGGAGGCGATTTTTATGAGGAACTGGTGGAAGCAAATCCCGAAACGAGTCCGTTCGGTCGTGTCGACGGTCTTCGTCGGCTCGATCGTTGCCTACATGCTGATCGTCGGTGGCATGAGCGTCTTCGCCGACCCGAATCTCGACACGCTCTTGCTGAGCGTCATCGGGGCCGCCTTGCTGACGTTTATCGCTTATCGGGCAATAAAAAAGTGATCGACGCGTTCGTCGATCACTTTTTCTGTGATTAGAAGAATGAAGCTGGGTTGACCGTGCTGCCCGCGCTCGAAGACGAGTACGAGTAACCGCCACGGTGAATCTCGAAGTGCAAGTGCGAGCCAGTCGAGTTACCTGTGCTGCCCATGCCGCCGATGTTCTGACCTTGTGAGACGCGTTGGCCAGCTGAGACAGATACCGAGCTCATGTGCGCGTAGACCGTCGTCCAAACTTGTCCGTTCAAGACGTGCGTGATGATGACGTGGTTCCCGTAGGCGCCGCCCCATCCTGCCGTCGTGACCGTACCTGTTTGTGCTGCATAGATCGGTGTGCCGACAGCTGCTGCGATATCAAGACCGTTGTGGAACGTATAACCGTTCACACCACTTGCAGGTCCAAAAGGTTGTGTGAGACGACCGCTAGCAGGACGTTGGAACATGCCGCCGCTTGCCGGTGCCGCCGCTACAGGCGTTGTCGCTGATGCACTTGGCTGGCTTGACGAACCTTGTTGCTTTTGTTGTTTCGCTGCTGCTGCAGCTGCTGCCGCTTCCGCCGCTGCTTTACGTTTCGCTTCTTCAGCCGCACGACGTTGTGCTTCGATTTCTGCTTTGATTGAAGCTTCTTGTGCTTGGAGCGTTGATTCCATTTCTTTCAAACTCATCAATTTCGATTCGAACTTGATTTTCTCAGCGTTGAGCTTCTTGATTTTAGCCGCCCGCTCTTTCATTTTCTTGTCGAGCGCTTTTTTGCGTTCTTCAAGTTCTTGCTTTTGTTTCACGAGAGCGTCACGCTCGGCTTTTAATTCAGCCTGTGCTGTCGCAAGCTTTTCTTTCGTCGCTTCGTACTCATCAAAAATTTGCTTGTCGTTCTCTTGAATCGTACCTGCTGTGATCATACGAGTAAGCAAGTCACCGAAGTCTTTTGACCCGAAGATGAACTCGGCCCAGTCGATCGACCCGCCGCCGTTCTTTTGCATCGTTGCCATGCGCTCTTTCATAAGTTCTTCTTGTGCTTTCATTTTTGCTTCATACTGCTTGATTTGTTTTTCAAGTGCGGCAATTTTTTCTTGCGTAGCACGAATCTCAGCTTTCTTTTGTGCGACGTCGTTGATGACGTCTTGGAGTTCAGCGTCTAGCTTGTTGATTTCTTGTTGCTCTTTGCTGATCGCTTTTTCACGTGATTGGATCGAAGAGTTCGCTTTGCTCTGCTCAGTGCTATTCTTTTGTTGCTGCTGTTGGACCTTTTTTGCTTGTCTGTAAGTGACGCTGCAAAACCAGGTGTCGTGCCGCTGATTAGAAGAGCGCCTAAAGTGACGGTTGCTGCAAGTTTCTTCAAGTTAATCAATGTGCTTACCTCCGCTGAGTCGTGTGAATTTCTATAGAATAATAGATGAATGAGTTCTGTATAGTTTTGCGAGAATCCGTCTCGCCCTGTGACTCATTATAGCAATCTAAACCTGAAGTTATTTTACACTTATATTTCATTCGCGTTACATTGACCTGATTTAGGTTTTATCCTCGACAAAACGTGGGTATTTAACGGACTCAATCAACAAATTGTCACAAAATATGAATTTAGTAAAAAAAGAAAAACGCTTTATGAAAGCGCTTTTCAAATAATGACCTATACTATTTTTTATCTACCTGACCGATACATAACCTCTCCGTTGGTGTTTGTTACGTTTTCTCACGAACAGATAATAGCCACCGAAGAGCAGGACGCCGCAACAAGCACCGAAGCTGTCTAATACGACGTCTTGAATGAGCGGGGTGCGTTCCGGGGTCAGGCTCTGATGAAACTCATCAAAGATGGCGACCGTGTTCGCGAGCGCCCAAGCGAACAACAACACGAGCCATGCGTTCAGTCTCGTCCGTGACACGGCTTTGACGAACAACGCACCTAAAGCGAAGAAGACCGTGAAGTGTGCCGCTTTCCGAATTAAAAATTCAATCAAGCCGACGCTTCCTTTGTCTTCGAGCGAGACCGGGCTGCCGGCATAGTCGAAGTCGACGTTCGAGAGGGCTGGTTCGGCCCACGTCCAATCGAAGCGTTCGAGCGGCGAGACGATGCTTTGGTCAGAGTACGGCGTCGCACTCGAGACGAACAAGCCGATCAGGATCAACGCGATCCAAATAAATTCATTTTTCAGTATGTACATAACACCTTTCCTCTCTACAACGATTCATTATACGGGTTCCGTTTGATTTCATTGTAACAACGACCTCATCGTTTCGTGACAATTTGATTGCGGACAAGCAGTTCAAAGTCGTTCGCAATCGAACGGCTTGCTATAATGAAAAGAAAAAGGGGGAATCAGATGATGATCTATCAGTACGAAGCAGCCGACATGAGTGGCAAGCTGCAGCCTTTATCCAAATACGAGGGGGACGTCCTCTTGATCGTCAACACGGCGAGCAAGTGCGGCTTCACCCCTCAATTAGACGGCCTTGAAAAGCTATTTGAACGCTATCAAGGTCAAGGTTTCCATATTCTTGGCTTCCCGTGCAACCAGTTCGGCAACCAAGACCCGGGCTCGAACGAAGAGATCAGCGAGTTCTGTCAATTGAACTATGGCGTGACGTTCCCGATGTTCGCGAAAGTCGACGTCAACGGCAAAGACGCGCACCCGCTCTTCCAATACTTATCGAAAGAAGCGCCTGGCCTGCTCGGCTCGAAAACGATCAAGTGGAACTTCACGAAGTTCCTCGTCGACCGGAAAGGCAACGTCATCGAACGGTTCTCACCACAGACGACACCGGACGAGATCGAGCGAGCTTTGAAACGCCTGCTCTGACCGCTAAAAAGGATGGTCCGCCCCTCTAGGGCAGACCATCCTTTTATCGTGGTGTAATGAAGTTGATCGTATAGAACGGACTGTTGTCTTCATTATAAACAAGACCGACCGAGGCGTGCGTGAAGTCCCGCTTCAAGATGTTCTCGCGGTGACCGAGCGAGTTCATCAGTCCCCAGTGAGCATGAAAGACGCTCATCTGTCCCATCGCCAAGTTCTCCCCGGCGAGCGAGTAGGCAAGTCCGGCCTCATTCATCCGTTCGAACGGGTCGCGTCCTTCGGGGTCGGTGTGGCTGAAGAAGTTGTTCACCGCCATGTTCTCACTATGCGCCCGGACGACCGGGAGCAGCGGCTCATAGTCAGCGAGTGCGGACAGCCCAAACTTTTGACGGTCCCAGTTCATGAGCATACGCATGAGCGCCTCGTTAGACACGATGCTCTCTTCCGAGACGTCTCCATAATACCCGTCGCTCGACTCCTCGACGTTCCGTTCAATGGAAAGGACGGCTTTCAGCTTGTCTTCGTCATGTTGGTCAAAGAACATCGTGACGTAATTGCCGTTCATCGCATAGACCGAGAACGAAGGATCGTCCGGGATCAAGTAACGTTTCAACCCTTTATCGTAAGACTTCACTTCGTCGAAGCCGATGTTCTCGACTTGTTGTCGTGTCGTCTGGTCAAGGACGAGCCCTTCGAACGTACTGCCCGACTCGAATTGGTATTGCCCTTTTTTGGCACCATCCTCATCGACGAGCTCAAGCGTTCGGTCGCCATTTTTCTCGAGCAAATACCAGTCGTGGCCGGCATATTGGCTCGCGAACTTTGGAGCGTCGGTCGCGACGCGCTCTTCCACCACTTCCGTCGACTTCACCTGGACGCTCGTCGGCGCTGATACGTTCGGCACCTCATAGTTCCAAGCCGTATATAGACCAATCCCAATCAATAGAATAAACAGTTTACGAAACATATCGTCTCCTTTCGTGAGAACCTAGCCCTGTCGCTCACCGAATTCACGCAGACGCGATTTGATATCGATGAGCATCTCCATATAAGCGAAATAAGTCGCTTCGTCTATATTTAGCATACCACTCACTTTGACCGGCACGTCCTCGGCCTGCTCACGAAGTGCGCTGCCCGATGCAGTGAGCGACACCAACACCCGGCGCTCATCATCGGTCGCCCGGATTTTCTCCACGTATCCGAGTTGGGTCAATCGTTTGATGAGCGGTGACAGCGTGCCCGAATCAAGCGTCAACCGTTCCCCGAGCTGTTTCAAATCGATGTGATCTTCTTCCCATAAAACGAGCATGACCAAATACTGGCTGTATGTGAGTTTGAGCGGCTCTAAGATCGGCCGATACAAACGTGTCAATTCTTTTGAGGCGGTGTAGAGCTGAAAGCAAATCTGATGCTCTAATGTTAACGAACTTTTCATATAAATTCCTCCGGCTAAAGTCTTAGGTCAAGCATATCACTTGAATATCTGTTTGACTGCCCTATAATTAAATTGTGCACAACTTAATTATTAAAAACGAAACGGAGGAATTAAATTATGAAACCATTATTCACAGCTTCAGCAACAGCTCTAGGTGGCCGCGAAGGTCGCGTCACATCTACGGACGGCGTCATCGACTTGAGCGTCGCAATGCCAGGATCGAAACAAGCAGAAGAGTCGACGAACCCTGAGCAATTGTTCGCAGCCGGATACGCAGCTTGCTTCGGCAGCGCGTTGAACCTCGTCATCGGCAAAGAGCGCGTCAAGACGGATGGCACGAGCGTCACTGGCCACGTCACACTCAACCAGAACGACGAAGGTTTCTTCATCTCGGTCGAGCTCGAAGTCGAAATCAAAGGTGTCGACCAAGCAACTGCTGAGCGTCTCGTCGAAGCAGCGCACCAAGTGTGCCCGTATTCGAAAGCGACACGCGGCAACGTCGACGTCAAATTGACGACAAACGTCGCCTAATCCCCTGCCCGCTCAAATATGAGTGGGCTTTTTTTGCGTCCATACCTATTAACAGAGTAGAATGAAAAGACAAACATCCGACTGAGGAGGCGACACGATGCTAAAAGGAAAACGAAAGTACATCACGTTCGGCATCGTGGTCGTCTTTCTGTTCGCCGCCCTTTACAACGGGCTGACGATTAGAGAGTATGAGCTGACGACCGAGAAGCTCGAAACTGGTCAATCGTTACGCGTCATCCTCCTCTCGGATTTGCACGGCTACTCTTATGGTGAGGACCAAAAAAATCTGATTGAAAAAGTTCGTGAACAGCAACCTGACTTGATCGCGCTTCCGGGTGATTTGCTCGACCGATACCGCTCGCCAGACGCCGCTTTCGAACTGATCGAAGGGCTACAAGGAATCGCCCCGATG
Organism: Exiguobacterium sp. SH31; assembly: GCF_001816105.1. NCBI lineage: Bacteria > Bacillati > Bacillota > Bacilli > Caryophanales > Exiguobacterium > Exiguobacterium sp. SH31. The sequence continues at coordinate 60,666 of NZ_LYTG01000091.1, read as the reverse complement.
TATTTCGTCACCGGCAACCATGAAATTGATGAATCAAGTGATTTCGTCCGGCACGACGTCAAAGACGTGTTTCGTTCGTTTGGTGTGATTGTGCTCGAGAACGAAGCCGAGACCGTGACGGTCAACGGAGTCGAACTCATCATCGGCGGCGTCGAGGACCCGCTTCGTACGTACGCCGAAAACATATACGGGAGCTGGGAGCAGGACGTCTTGACCGCACTTGACGACGTCGAAACGGACAACACGTTCAGCCTGCTCTTGTCCCACCGGGCAGAACAAGTCGAGACGTACGCCGAGCTTCCGTTTGACCTCGTCTTGTCGGGCCACGCCCATGGCGGTCAGGTCCGTATCCCTTATCTGTTGAACGGGCTTTACGCGCCTGACCAAGGCTTCTTTCCAAAATATGCGGGCGGCCTGTATGAACACGATTCGTTCACCCATATCATCGGCCGCGGCTTCAACTACACAGTCAGCGTACCGCGTATCTTCAATCCACCCGAGATCGTCGTCATCGACATCGCGGGCACTGGGACTCCTTTGTGAGTCCCTTTTTCTATTCCCGTTCGCGGGTAGATTCATGCTCGCACCATACGGGTACAGTAACCATGTCATCGTTCACCTGTCTTTCAAAAAAGGAGGTAACCAACGTATGCGTGCTGTTACTTATCAAGGGACGAAAAACATCGAAGTGAAAGATGTGTCGGACCCGGAAATCGAGAACCGAGAAGAGATCATCGTCAAGATCACGTCGACGGCCATCTGTGGGTCTGACCTTCACATTTACCAAGGCAACATGCCGGCCCGGCACGGGTTTATCATCGGACACGAACCGATGGGCATCGTCGAAGACATCGGACCAGACGTGACGAAAGTGAAAAAAGGCGATCGCGTCGTCTTACCGTTCAACGTCTCTTGCGGCCATTGCTTCTATTGTGAGAATGAAATGGAGAGCCAGTGCGACAACTCGAACCACGCCCCGCACACAGATGCGGGCGGACTGTTCGGTTACACTGAACAGTTCGGGAACCACCCCGGTGGTCAGGCCGAATACTTGAAAGTACCGTATGGTAACTTCATGCCGCTCGTCATCCCCGAGTCGTGCGAGCTCGAGGATGAGGCACTGTTGTTCCTCTCCGACGTCATCCCAACCGCATGGTGGAGCTTGGATAACGCCGGGATGAAGGCCGGCGACACGGTCGTCGTCCTTGGGTCGGGCCCTGTCGGCTTGATGACACAAAAACTCGCCTGGGTGCGCGGCGCAAAACGAGTCATCGCTGTCGACCCGGAGATTTATCGATTGAACCGAGCCAAGCTCTCAAACAACGTCGAAACCGTTTTGTTGAAAGACCCGGTCGAGACCGGCAAATACATCCGGGAAATCACGGGTGGCGGCGCCGATATCGTCGTCGACTGTGTCGGCATCGACGGGAAGAAAACCCCGATCGAGAAAGTCGAGCAAAAGCTGATGATCCAAGGCGGAACGCTCAGCGCCATCAAAGTCGCCAAAGAAGCCGTCCGCAAGTTCGGTACGGTCCAATTGACCGGTGTCTATCCGATGAACTATAACCAGTTTCCGATGGGTGACTTCTTCACGCGCAACGTCACGCTTAAGACTGGTCAAGCTCCGGTCATCCACTACATGCCTGAGTTGTTCCAGATGATCGTCGACAAGAAGTTCGACCCGACCGACATCATCACCCACCGCCTGCCGCTCGAACAAGCCGCGGACGCCTACAAGATGTTCAACGACCATCTCGACGACTGCGTCAAAGTCGTCCTGAAACCATAACAAAAGCGGTCCCCGACTCTTGTCAGGGACCGCTCGTGCGTTTACCAGATCGTTCGTTCCTCGCAGTGTGCCGTCTCTCGTTCGATTTGAACGGTCGAACGGCCGAACGAACCATACTGCTTCATCCGCTCCGTCACATCGTGCAGCACGCGTTGATCATCTGTCGTTTTGTCAATCAACACGTGGCACGTGACGGCGTACTCCTCAGACGTGATCGACCAGACGTGGAGGTCATGCACTTCTTTGACGCCTTCGACGGTCGCAAGGTCACGCTGCATCGCCACGACGTCGACTTTGTCAGGCGCCCCTTCCGTCAAAATATGGACGGCGTCCCGAGTCACGCGGTACCCGCTCACCAAGATGAGGAGTGCGACGAACATACTGGCGATCGGATCAGCGAGCGTCCACCCGAACATTAAAATGAGCAGCGCCGCCGTGATGGCCCCGACCGATCCGAGCAAGTCTCCGAACACGTGCAGGAGCGCGCTCCGGACGTTCAAGTTGTCCTGCTCGCCACGCATCAAGATCCACGCCGCGAGCACGTTGACAAGCAACCCGATGACGGCGATGGCTAGCATGCCGCCGCTTAAAATCTCTGGTGGCGCGAACAAGCGCTTATATGCCTCGATGATGATATAACCTGAGATGACAAGGAGCGTCAATCCGTTGACGAACGCTGCCAAAATCTCAAAGCGGCGGTACCCGAACGTCTGGTGCGGTGTCGCCTTACGGGCGCCGAACCGGACCGCCAAGAAACTGAGCCCGAGCGCTGCCGCGTCGCCGAGCATATGCCCCGCGTCCGATAAGAGCGCGAGGCTGTTCGTCCACAGACCGCCGATAACTTCGACGACCATGAACGTGACAATCAACAGAAATGCTAGGAATAATGCTCGTTGATTCGTTGTGTGGTGGTGGCCTTCGTGGCCATGATTATGTTGTTCCATGCGTCATCGCTCCTCTCTCCCTTCATTATATCCCTTTTCTCCCCATCATTCAAACGTTCGTTTGAATGAAATCAAAAAAAAGAAGCGCCGACAGGATGCACCCTCTCGACGCCAGCACTTACTTTTGTTCAATTCGGACCCGCATGACCCCGTTATACGGGAATAGCTTCAATTGAAGCGTCTCCCCGTCATACCAACTGCCCGCACTTTGGGCGCTCGACGCCTCAAGTTCAGGCGTCATGGCCGTCTGACGGTCCCAATCGATTGCTTTCACTCGTTGGTCACGCACCATTAAAAAGAAACCATTGTAGAAGTGGTACTCGTTCACTTGGTCGCGCTGGACAGACGCCGGTGCCCCGAGTGTCGACCGGACCGTCGCCACGTCCTGACCGAGCCAGTCCAAGGCAGACGCTGAAGCCGTCGGCACGACCGTTTGCCAAGCCTGTTCCACTTCATCGTCCGAGACGCTAGTCGCTTCCTCGGCCACACGCTCTTCCGTCACCCATCCGGTCGTCCGCTCGTTCAACTGAAGTTTGACGAATCCACTGACGGCTTCGAGCCGTTCGAACCGATCTCCAAGATCCGCTTCATATAGAACGGTCACACGATCATCAGCATACACTTTCGTGTACGGCGTCGCGATGTAGACGACGTTCTCACTCGGCTCTTCTTCAGTCGCTTCCTCTTCAGGTTCCGCCTCTGTCCCGCTATCGACTTCTTCTGTCGAGATGTTGTCCGACTCAGGCAGTGCCGTCTGCTTTTGCGAATCGATGTACGCTGCGAACGCGATGACACCGATCAATGAAGCGATCAACAAGACCGCCGTCGCTAACCGTAACAACCGTTTTCGTTTCCTTGACGCGGCCCGTGATGACCGAACTTCTTCCTTCATTATTCTCCACTCCTACTCGTTTCGTCTCATCTGTTCCGATTCGTCAAACGGCTTCACGTTTCCTGCCTCGTCGACAAATTTTTGTTCGTCATTCGTCAGCGCCTCGAGCGTCTGAATCGTCGCTTCGACGTCGATGGGAGGCGTGTCTTGTCCGGCTTCTAAAATCCGCACCGTCTCGCCGAGCTCGATCGTCCGGTCCGTCAGCTGATGGAACGTCCGGTCGTGCGAGATGAGGATGAGACCGCCCCGGTAGATCGATAAGGCCGCCTCGATCTGTTCGCGTGTCGCAACGTCTAAATAGTTCGTCGGTTCATCGAGCGCGAGCATGTCTGCATCCGAGAAGTAAAGGATGAGGAATGCGATCCGACACTTCTCGCCCATGCTCGCCTCATGCATCGGTTTATAGACGTCGTCACGACGGAACAAAAAGTGGGCCAGGAGCGTCCGCGCTTCCGTCTCCGGAATGTCGCTCGCGGATAATAGTGCGTCGAGCAGCGTCCCATCCTCGGGCAACCGTTCGAGCGTCTGTGAGAAGTAGCCGATTTTCAGTTTCGGATGGCGATGCACAGCACCCTCGTTTGGCTCAAGCTGCCCTAAAAGCAGCTTCAACAGCGTCGTCTTGCCGCTCCCGTTCGGTCCGACGATCGACAGACGATCTCCTCGATTGAACGTGAACGAAAGATGCTCGAACAACGGCTCGTCATATCCGAACGCGACATTCTCGACAGTGATCCACGTCTTCGCCTCAAGCGGTTCCGCTTCGAAGCGGACCGAAACGCGCCCCGAGTCTTTCGGTTTGTTGGGACGCCCTTGTTCGAGCTGATCGAGTTTTCGTTCCCTTGCTTTCATCTTGACGGCAAGGTTCGCCGCCCCTTTCTGAGCACCAGGACTGCGGACGCTCGCCGTCGCTTTCGCCTTCAAGTGCCAGCCTTTGTACTGGGCGATCATATCGAGCAGTTCCGACTTGCGCGCCACATAGCGCGCGTGGGCCCGCTCGTCACGCACCCGTTCCTCGGCTTTTTGCTGCTTATAGGCGCTATAGTTGCCCGGATAGCGGACGACCTCGCCGCCACTCAGTTCAAGGATGACCGTTGCGACGTCATCGATGAACTGGCGGTCGTGGGAGATGGCGAGCACCGTGCCCGGAAACTCACGCACCCAGCGCGTCAGCCAGTCGATCGAGTCGACGTCGAGATGATTCGTCGGCTCGTCGAGCAATACGACGTCGACGTGACGCATCATGAGCCGGGCCAATTGTGCCCGCGTCTGTTCGCCGCCGCTCAAGTCAGAAAGCCGTCTTAATCCCATTCCGTCCATGCCGATCCGTTTCAACGCCTGGTTCGCCTCGGCCTCGAGTCCGAAAGCGTCACACGCCATCGCCTCGTCATACACCGCGAGCACGCGCTCAGTGTCGCCCGATGTGACTTCTTCGTACAAACGGAACCGTTCGTCGTCACCTTTCATGACGTACGCGAGCGTCGTCCCCTCCCCAACAAAAACGGTCTGTTCGACGACACCGACTTTCCCTGCTACTTCGATTCGACCGGCCTGAGGGCTCAGTTCACCGACGAGCAATTTGAACAACGTCGTCTTCCCTGACCCGTTTTGGCCGAACAAGACGGCCCGTTCGTCTGTTGCCACATCGAACGAGACGCTGTCGAATAGCGGTTGCTGGTCGAAGTCGAACCGAACTTGATTTACTGATAACATAGTTGTCTCACCTCGCTTGTTTGTCCGATACGCGATGAAACAAAAAACACCATTCGCTACAAAGCGATGGTGTGAAGATCTCCGGTCAAGCGGAAAAAAGGGTCACCCCGCAGCTTGAGATTGGACACACTTCACCCTTGACTGTTCGTGCGAACAGTGATGATTCGTTTCATCAGTTGAGTGAGCGTGACTTTTTCATGGCGCGATGTACCTTCCTTTCCTAATCTACTGCCACCTTACCAAATTGTAAGCGGATTCGCAACCAGCAAACCCACAATCTCCCATCGTTTCTACGCCTATGGGCGGATGCATGTCTTAGTCGTCAGCGTTAAGATGAAACTATTCTATATATCGAGGTGACTCACATGAAATTACGCAACTTACTCGTCCCGAGCGCTGTCTTGGCAAGCGTCGGCACGTTCTTTTATACACGACTGAAACAGCGGTTACCGCGTCCAGACTTTAAAGAGGCGTCGATCAAACCTGACTTGTCCGTCTTCGACGAGACGAGCGTGAGCGCGACATGGATCGGCCACTCGACCGTGCTCATCCATTGGTACGGCCTCAAAATTTTGACCGACCCGGTATTCTCAAAACGGATCGGTGTCCACGTCGGTCCCGTCACGTTCGGCATGAAACGGCATACCGCCCCTGCCCTCACGATCGAAGAAATCGGCCACGTCGACGTCATCTTGCTCAGCCACGCCCATATGGACCACTTCGACCATAAAAGTTTGAAGCGGCTCATCACCCGCGACACGGTCGTCATCTCGGCACCGGGAACGAGCAAACTGTTGCGTCACTATCCGAGCCTACAGACGCTCGAGATGCATCCCCACGACAAGTTGACACTCGCGAACGGGCTCGATGTCCGTGCCATTCCTGTCAAGCATTGGGGCAACCGCTTCCCGTGGGACAAGCACATGGGCTTTAACGGTTACGTCTTGAAATATAAAGGCGTCCGTATGCTGTTCGCCGGCGACACGGCGTACACCGAAGCGTTCAACGGGCTCGCGAACAAAGAACCGATCGACCTCGCCTTCTTCCCGATCGGTGCGTATCAACCGGACTCGTTCCAAGAAGCGCACTGCACCCCGGAACAGGCGTGGACGATGTTCAAACAGAGCGGTGCGAAACGGTTCTTCCCGATGCACTGGGACACGTTCGTCTTATCGTACGAGCCGGTCGAAGAGCCGTATGACCGCCTCGTCGCCGCGGCCAAGCTCGAACGCGACCAAATCGTGATCAAAGCGCACGGAGAAAGCATTCGGCTGTAGGTTTCGCTTTCACTTTGTCGTGATTTTCGGTAACGTTAGAGGTGAGAGGGAGGGAATCAAATTATGGAATGGACAACACTCAATAATGATGTGAAGCTGCCGATGCTCGGGCTCGGTGTGTACAAAGTTGAAGACGGGACGGTCACGGTCGACACGGTCAAGGCGGCACTCGACGCCGGCTACCGGTTGATCGACACGGCCGCTATCTATCAGAACGAAGAGAGCGTCGGACAGGCGATCCGTGAGTCGAGCGTCCCGCGCGAAGATATCTTCGTGACGACGAAACTGTGGAACGAATTTCACGGCTACGACGAGGCGCTCCAGGCGTTTCAAGACAGCCTCGACCGACTTGGCCTCGACTATGTCGACTTGTTCTTGATCCATTGGCCGATGCCGCGCTTCGGTAAGTTCGTCGAGACGTACAAAGCGCTCGAGCAGTTGTATGAGGAAGGCAAAGTACGGGCCATCGGTGTCTCGAACTTCGAGATTCAACACCTCGAACAGATCATCCAATCGTGCGCGATCGTACCCGCGGTGAATCAAGTTGAGATCCACCCATACTTGTCCCAAAAAGAATTGATCGCGTTCTGCAAGCGTTATGACATCCAGATCCAAGCGTGGAGTCCGCTCATGAAAGGTCGTGAGGCGCTCGAGGATGCGACGATCGTCGACATCGCGAGCAAGTACGGCAAGTCCCCGGCCCAAGTCATCTTGCGCTGGCATCTTCAAAACGGTGTCGCCGTCATCCCGAAATCGGTCACACCGAGTCGGATTCGTGAAAATATACAGGTATTTGACTTCACGTTGACGAAAGAAGACATGGCAGCGATCGACGGACTCAACCGGAACGAACGGACCGGGTCCGACCCGGTCGAGATGCACAAAATCCACTACTGAGGAGAGACTGTACATGTTCAAAAAACTAGCTTCTGATTTGACAGGCTTTAGCGATATCGGTGAAGTCATCGACCCGAAAGACTTCGACAAGGCCGATGCCGACGATTACGTCTTACATGAGGACAACGAGAAGATTTACTTCTTGATCAAGTCGAAATCGGACGAGTACTGCTTCACGAACCTCGCGATGATCCATCTCGACGGCGCGAGCGCCATCAGTTCGAAGCGCGTCTTGTATCGTTATCCGTACGCGCAGCATCCGCTTCAACACGTCATGTTCGAGACGGCTGGCACGGTCGACTTAGACGTCGAGATCAAGTTCACGATCGGTGACAAGCCATACTCGATCGACGTGAACAAGAAGCAAATCGAGCACGTCAAAGACTTGTACAAATCACTCCTCGCCATCGCCGAGAAACAACGCGAAGGCCGGAAGATGCTTGAATTTGCCAACACGTCGCTCACGCATTCCGTGTCGGTAATGAGCGGCCTCCGTCAAGGCGACATGAACGTCGCGACGACGTTTAAAGACTTGTCGCAACAATCGTTCGACTGGCTCCAAGGCCACTATCACGAATGGAACCGGAAAGATTTCGGTGACGTGTTCGAGAAGTACATCAATAATTAACTTGGTGGTGACGTATGGACTATATGTGGTTGTTGATTGCGTTTTTCTTGTTCATGCTCGTGATTTTGACTGTATTCATCAGTAGTGTGCTCAACGCCTTGCTCAGGAACCTCCACCCGTTAGTTCATATCACCGTCATTTTGTTTTTGTCGTTCACGTATGAGCGTCTAATGTTAGATTATAATCTCTTATGGACGCTTTTCATTCTTGTGACCATCAGTTATTTAGCACCACTTCTCGTCGTTAAAATATACAACAAAGGTGAGCGCTTCGAACGCGAACATCTAAAATGACACAATGTCCCCTAGACTACAAACGGAGTCTAGGGGACATTTTTATTTACCTTCGTCGATCAACCTTTCGGCGAGCCGTTGGTACAAGTGGCTCATATGCACCGCGGAGGCGATTGCGAGTGACTGTTGGATTTCACTCGCTTCAGTCGCTTTCACGTTCTCGAGCAACGTCTCGGCTTGCGTCTCGAACGCCTGCAAGTTCTGTTCTTTCTGAGCTTGATAGGCGTCATAAAAGTCTTCGAGCGAGAACGCCTCGTCCGATTCGTTCAACGGACGGAGTGTCTCCTTGATGTCGTTGATCGACAACAGCCCCTTCATCTCATAGATCAACCCGAGGAGCATCAAATGCTCGTTCGTGTACTTCTTGTTTTTGACGGGATGGAACAACTTCCCTTTGGCGTAGTTGTTGATCATCGTCTTCGTCAAGATCGTCTCGTCTTCATTACGCTTCATCTTGCCGTAATGTTGCTCGAACAGTTGGATGACTTGGTCCATATATAAGTCGATCGTCGGCAATACCGCTTTCGGGAGCGTGCCTTCCGTCCGTACAATCTCGTTCGGTTTCATCGAATCACCTCACTTTCAGTATACGGACAATCGTCGTTTGTCGAAACAAAAACCTTGTTCTTCTTGCCCATACCGCTTATCATGTAGTTATGGATACTACATGACGTCATAAGGAGTGTTTTTGCATGAATTCGATTTTTCGGGAACCAATTAACGCGCTGACCCATCTCGCCGGGGCGGTACTCGCCTTCATCGCCTTGATCGCGATGACGGTGAAAGCGTCACTGCTCGGCTCACCGCTCGCCATCATGGCGGCGATCTTGTTCGGGATCAGTCTCGTCTTTCTTTACTTATCGTCTGGTCTCTACCACAGCATCATCGCCTCGCCGAAAGTCATCGCGTTCTTCCGACGAATCGATCATGCGATGATTTACGCCTTGATCGCCGGGACATACGCCCCGCTCACACTGCTCGCGCTCGAAAGTCCGATGCGTTGGGTGCTGTTCGGTATCGTCCACGTCCTTGCCTTGTTCGGCATCATCTTCAAACTTGTCTGGTTCCACGCCCCACGCTTCTTGTCGACGGCACTCTATATCGGCATGGGCTGGCTGTCGGTGTTCTTCATCGGACCGCTCCATAGCGTGATCGGCAACGGCGGCATCTTCTGGCTCCTACTCGGGGGCTTCATGTACACGGTCGGCGGTCTCATCTACGGCTTTAAGCCGAAGTTCGTCAACTGGCGCGGTTGGGGCTTTCATGAGGTGTTCCACTTGTTCATCTTGTTTGGAAGCTTCGCCCACTTCGTCTGCGTGTTCTGGTACGTCTTTTAAGTCCTCATCGTGAGGGCTTTTTTTGTGAGCACATTCATTTACTTCAAATTCAAGACATTCTACACTGACTGTAGGAGGGATTCACTATGAAAATTGAAGTTTGGTCAGATTACGTCTGTCCGTTCTGTTATATCGGTAAGCGCCGTCTAGAAGAAGCACTCGAACAGTTCCAACACGCGGACAAGGTCGAAGTGGAGTTCAAGAGCTTCGAACTCGACCCGAACGCGCCGACGAACGACTCACGTTCGATTTATGAAGTGCTCGCGAAAAAATACAGCATGCCGCTCGAGCAGGCGAAAACGACGACGGCCCAAGTCGCCGCTCAAGCTCAATCAGTCGGACTCGACTATGACTTTGACAACATGGTCGTCACCGGCACGCTCGACTCGCACCGGTTGACGCACTATGCGAAGACGGTCGGGAAAGAGAAAGAACTGTCGGAAGCGCTCCTCAAAGCGTACTTCGTCGAGGCGAAACATATCGGTGACCACGACGTCCTCGTTGAGATCGCGACAAGTGTCGGGCTCGATGCTGACGCCGTGAAAAACGTACTCGCTTCAGACGTATACACGGAAGACGTCCGCGCTGAAGAAAGACGCGCGAGCGATCTCGGCATCACCGGCGTCCCGTTCTTCGTCTTCGACGGCAAGTATGGCGTCTCAGGCGCCCAACCGACCGAGGCGTTCACACAAGTACTCGAGAAGACGTGGGCCGAATCGGCACCGACACTTCAAGTGCTCTCGGGCGGTGCGACGTGCACGGACGATAACTGCGATATTTGACTTCAAAAGAACGACAGAGAAGCATTCGTCTGAATACGGACGAATGCTTTTTTAGGTTTAATCTAAGTTTGCAAATCCTTTAGCATGGCCTCGAATGAAATTGCTTCAGAATGTTCTTGATGTGCACTCATTGCTTCATGATAAAGCACTATGTCTAATTCATCTTCTATTCGTTCTAGGACAGCTTCCCGAACAAGCATAGAGAGGGTAAGATTTTTTGTTTTCGCATACTCTCTAATGAGAAGTTCGTCTTCCTCATTGAGTCGCACAGATATCGTTCCCATACAATCACCTTCCTTCATACACATTGTATTACGAAATCAGAGTGTTTATATAATCAGTTCGCATGAATTAATGAATGGGAGAAGAAGTCGAATCTCGGCTTCTTTTTTGTGGCTTAATGAATCATTCTCGAGCATAATTATTATTAACTGATAAGAATCGAGGACTTAACATATGTGGAAAAATCGGAACGTCTGGATCATCTTGACCGGGGAGTTCGTCGCCGGTCTCGGGCTTTGGCTCGGTATCATCGGCAATTTGGAGTTCATGCAGGAGAAAGTGCCGTCCGACTTCATCAAGGCGCTCATCCTCGCCGGGGGGCTGCTCGCAGGCGTCGCCATCGGACCGCTCGCCGGTCGTCTCACCGATCAGGGCTCCAAAAAGAAAATCATGCTCATCTCGAGCATCGTCCGGGCGCTGAGCGTTCTCTTCATGTTCGTCGCCATCGAGACGGGAAGCGTGCTTTGGATGGTCGTCTTCCTCGTCTTCTTGCAAGGGTCGGCCGCGTTTTACTTCCCGGCGCTCCAAGCAGCCATCCCGCTCATCGTCAAAGAACGCGAGCTGCTCGCCTTGAACGGGGTCCATATGAACGTGTCGACATTATCACGCGTCATCGGAACGGCGATCGCCGGGATTCTGCTCACGCTCATCTCACTTCGGGACGTCTATGCGCTCTCGCTCGTCGCCTATTTGTTGCTCGCCGTCGCGACGTGGTTCTTGAACATCGACGAGACGACGACACCGTCCGCCCGAAAAGTCGATACGAAGTCGTCAGGCGGATTCAAGGACGTCTTCCCGATCATCAAGTCGATCCCGGTCATCTTCATGACGCTCGTCATGACGCTCATCCCGCTCCTCTTCATCGGCGGGTTCAACTTGCTCGTCATCAACATTAGCGAGCTGCAAGATTCGACCGCGATCAAAGGCTGGATTTATACGGCGGAAGGGATCGCCTTCATGGTCGGCGCGTTCGTCATCAAACGGATCGGTGAGAAGTTCTCCGTATTCTCAATCTTGTTCACGTTCTCGTTTTTGATCGGGATCGCTCAGCTCATGCTGTACTTCGCCGACATCCCAGTCGTCTCGATCGCGGCGTTCGTCTTGTTCGGCTTCTCGGTCGGTTGTTTCTTCCCGACCGCGGTGACGATTTTCCAGACGCGGATGCCGAAAGACTATCACGGGCGCTTCTTCTCATTCCGGAACATGCTCGACCGCATCGTCTTCCAAGTCGTGTTGCTCGTCACCGGCTTCTTCCTCGACTTGATCGGTCTGCAGCTCATGGTCGTCTTGTTCGGGGTAAGTTCGATCGCGATGACCGCTTCCTTCCTCGTCTATACGCGGAAACACAAGCTTTATATCGAAACGGACGAGACCGAACGGATCTCGTCCTAACAAAACAAGCGCTGACCGAATTCGGTCAGCGCTTGTTCATGTCCTCGATGTCACGCCACCACGTGTTTGTATCGTTGCGTCCGTCGAGCGTGATCCGTTCCCCGATCATCGGAGTAAGTACGTGTTCTTGCGGCAACAACTGCGTCATCTGTTCGGCCGGGTCGTACCAGGCGTGGAACGATAGCGTGAACGCGCCCCAATGGATCGGCAACATCTTATCGGCCCGCACGTCGCGGAACGCCTGAGCCGTCTCTCGTGGCTGCATGTGCACATCCGGCCAACGCTCATCGTATTGCCCGCATTCGAGTGCCGCGAAATCGAACGGTCCGTACTCGTCCCCGATGTCTTTAAAGTGAGGACCGTAACCGCCGTCGCCGCTAAAGAACAAGCGGTCCGTCTCACCGATGACGACCCATGACGCCCAAAGCGTCGCATTGCGGTCGGTGAGCGATCGACCGGAGAAGTGACGGGCCGGTGTACAGACGAACGTCCACGTCCCGAACTGATACGTATCGCCCCAATCGCGTTCGATAATGCGTTCGGACCCGACGCCCCAACGTTTCAAATGGCTGCCGACGCCGAGCGGGACGATGAACATGGCGACTTTGCCTTTGATCGCTTGAATCGTCGCATAGTCCAAATGGTCGTAATGGTCATGCGTCAGCAAGACGACGTCGATTGACGGCAAATCGTCGAGCTCGAACGGCAAGTCCTCGCTGAACCGTTCATTCTTCGCGAACGGGAGCGGTGACGGGCTTCGGCCGAACATCGGGTCGACGAGCATCGTCTTGCCGTCCATTTGGACGAGCATCGCTGAATGGCCGAGCCAATAGATGCGGGTGAAGCTCGAGCCAAGTGTCTCGGTTAAGTCGATCGGGACGACCGGCAACCGAACGCTCGGCTTCCGGAGCGAGTCCGGATGCAAAAATTCTTTCGACATCGAGATCATATCATCGCTTGAAAACCGCATCGGTGTCTCAAGCTGATTGCGGAACTTGCCGTTGACAAGATTCGGCGACTGGAGCGCTTTTGGCTTGCGTCCGAGCGGTTTATATTGTGTGAGTGCTGTACCCGTCACAGCAGCCAAACCCATCAATGAAACGAGTAATGATTTTTTCAAAAGTATCCTCTCCTCTACTGCTTATTATACGGCAACATGCCGGATTCCCCTGTTTTTGAATACGCAAAAAAGGACGACAACGCGTCGCCCTCAAGATTTTTGCAAAATTTTAATGTCGTTGACGATTTCCTCGATCGGTACGTCTTGGAACCCTTGGTACGCCTTGATGATTTTCCCGTCTTGGTCGACGAGATAGAACCATGTCGCGTGATCGACTTGCGTGCCTTCGTCGGGCTTGCGGACGAGCGCCTTGAAGTTCTGTTGAGCGAACGCCTCGATCTCGTCTTGCGAATAGCCGGTCAAGAACTGCCAGTCGGCTTCTGCCAAATCGTATCCGGACATGAACTGTTTGATCTTATCCGGTGTGTCGACGGTCGGGTCGACACTGAACGACACGAACTGGACGTCCTCGACACCTTCTTCAACGAGCGCTTCATTTAGCTTCGTCATGTTGTATGTCATCGGCGGACAGACGGTCTCACAGTTCGTGAACACGAAGTCGGCCATCCATACTTTCCCTTTCAAGTCGTCGAGACTGACCATCTCTTCATCCTGATTCATATAATCGAACGATTCGATCTCCCAGTTGAGCGGGTCTTCAATCTCATTGCCGCAAGCGGTGAGCACAATGAGTAAACTGACTAGCCCGATCAGCATCCATTTTTTCAAACGTTCCATCCCCTTACTTGTCCGTTTTTATGTTGAGCATTAATAGCGTGATGAATGTGAACGCCGTGAGCGCGAGGAACGGGATCGTCACGAAGCCGAACCAGTTGATGTACTGCACGTTACACGGCACACCTTCGACACACGGTTTGATGTCGGCAAAACCGGGTACTTTTTGCACTAGATAATGGTAAAGTGAAATCATACCGCCGACGATTGCTAGCGACAATACATATTTCTTCACTTGACGATCGTTCGTGAATACAGCTATACCGAGCACAAGGACGAGTGGGTACATGAAGATACGTTGGATCCAGCACAGTTCGCACGGGACGAATTCGCGGATCTCACTGAAATATAAACTGCCGAGCGTCGCCGTGAGCGCGACGAGCCAAGCGAGATACAAGCCGTAGCGGCTCAGGAACGACTGCTTCATGGTGCCCCTTGTTCAATCAACCGTTCGATCGCCTCATAGTCGAACGGATCTTCTAGCATGACGCCGTTGATCATGATCGACGGCGTGAACTGGACCTCGTATTCTTTGACGAGTCCGTCATCTAGACTCACCTGTTCGAGCACGCTCGAGTTTTCATTCAAGTCGTCTTCGAACTTCGCCATGTCGACCGACGTCGTCTCGCCTGCGATCTGCTTCAACCGCTCGACAGTGACCCACGCCTCGTCGTGCTGCTGGCTCGCCGGTTGCGCGTCATAGAGTGCCTTATGGAAGTCCCAGAACGCATCCGGGTCTTGCTTATAGACCGATTCTGAAGCGAGTGACGCCAAAATCGACTCTTGTCCGTGGAACAAGACGTTGATATAGCTGAAGCTCGCGTCGCCCGTATCGATATAGTCCGCCTTTAGTTGCGGATAGATCGTCTCGCCCCATTGTTTACAAGACGGACATTTGTAGTCCCCGAACTCGACAATCGAGACCGGTGCGTCCGCTTCCCCGAGCGTCGGTTGCCCGTCCGTCGGCACGTGCTCGTTCGTAGCCGGCGCCGCCGTCTCTGCCTGCTCGGCCGGTCGGTTCAAGAGAACGACCACGACCGCGATGAGTGCGACCGCGATGAGCGTCCCGACGACCAATGTTTGATTTTGTTTCATTCGTCTCACCTCTATTTTTATCGATTCGTCTTTCATTATAGCGAAAGCGCTATCCGATTCCACGAAATCGACTTGTTTAATACTGACTTTGCTTTAAGTCGTCCACATTTTGACGATGAATAAAGTGGATGTCTATTGTAGGAGGAATACTTCATGAAATCGTTTTCGATGCGCCTCGGGTTAATCTTGGGGCTCAGCATTGCCAGTCTCGTCTTTATTCTAACACTCGCTTTAACGTATACGATCAGCGAGCGGTCGGCCGCGTCGCTTGAACGAGAAATCGGGGAACGTCTATCGACGACATCGCATCAGCTCGTCGATAAACTCGACTTTTATATGTGGTCGCGCTATCAGGAAGTCCAATTGCTTCAAGGACTCGACGCCTTGACCGAACCGCGCGAAAGAAGGGTCCTTCTCGATGAAGTCCAAACGAACATCCCTGCTTTCTCGTGGATAGGTGTGACCGATGCGTCTGGGACTGTCACCGCCTCGACGGACGGGATTTTAGAAGGGATGTCGATCGCCGAACGTCCCGTCTTCTCGGAAGCGCAACAACAACCGTTCATCGGGGACGTCCACGAGGCCGTTCTCCTCGCTGAAAAGCTCCCAAATCCGAGTGGAGAACCTCTCCAATTCGTCGACATCAGCGTCCCGATCATGCGCGACGGTGAGTTTAAAGGCGTCTTGGCGACCCACCTGAGCTGGGAATGGGGAGATGAGATGCTCCAACACTTTAACCGCACGTTGCATCATCACTCGGACTATACCGACATGTTCGTCGTCAGCGGACGTGACAACACCGTGTTGCTCGGTCCCGATCATCTCGTCGGGACACCGCTGCCGACGACGTTCAATGACGGTTGGCACGTCGAGACGTGGGAAGATGGAAAGTCATACTTGACCGGTGTCGCTATCGGGGAAGGTTACGACGACTACGCTGGCCTCGGCTGGAGTGTCGTCGTCCGGCAACCGGTCGACGTGGCGTTCGCCCCCGTCACGTCGCTGCAAAACAACATCTTATGGATCGGTCTCGTCGCTTCGATCGTGACCGCCCTGCTCGGTTGGCTGCTCGCCTTGTTTGTGACGCGGCCATTGCAAAAAATCACCGAGACAGCGACGCTCATGAAGCAAGGGAAAGTGAAAACGTTCCCTCATCAGTCCGGTATCCGTGAGATCGAATCGCTCGCGTTCGCCCTTGAGTCACTCGTCACGTCGCTGACCAATTCAGAGACAGAACGGATCCGCTTCGAATCACTCGCCAACCACGATGTATTGACCGGTCTCGCCAACCGGACGGCGCTCCGTCAGTACTTGAATGACGCACAACTGACAACGAACGACTACGTCTGTTTCTATATCGACCTTGACGGCTTTAAAGCAGTCAACGATACGTAC
Organism: Exiguobacterium sp. SH31; assembly: GCF_001816105.1. Taxonomy (NCBI): domain Bacteria; kingdom Bacillati; phylum Bacillota; class Bacilli; order Caryophanales; genus Exiguobacterium; species Exiguobacterium sp. SH31. Next base: position 44,158 of record NZ_LYTG01000091.1, on the reverse strand, counting down.
GGGCACGCGTCGGGCGACGAAGTGTTGGTCGAGATTGCCGACCGGCTGAAGCAACTGCCTCTCGAAGGGCTGTACCCGGTCCGATTGAGCGGAGATGAGTTCTTCCTTCTGTTCGAACGAAACAACCGAAGTGACCGCGACGTCCAGCAGATCGGGGAAGATGTCATCGCCGCGTTGTCCGCGCCCGTATCGTTTGACGGCGGGACGGCTGCTGTCGGTGTGAGTATCGGCGCTGCGCTCTGGCGTTCGAACACGCCGCCTCATCTTGCCATCGAACGGGCCGACCAAGCGCTCTACCGCTCGAAAGCGAGCGGCAAGAACCAGATCACGCTCGATGAATCGCTGATCGCATAAGAAAGGTCCATGTCACTTGCGACATGGACCTGTTTTTTACGCTTCGAACAACAACTGTTCTGGGTCTTCGATCATATCTTTGATGTGTTTGAGGAACGTCACGGCCTCACGGCCATCGACGATGCGGTGGTCGTATGAGAGCGCCACGTACATCATCGGACGGTTCTCAATCGTCTCAGCATCGATCGCGATCGGACGAAGTTGGATCGTGTGCATCCCGAGGATGGCGACTTGCGGTCCGTTCAAGATCGGTGTCGATAAGAGTGAACCGAACACGCCGCCGTTCGTGATCGTGAACGTGCCGCCAGTCAGGTCGCTAAGCCCGAGCTTATTGTTGCGGGCCTTGTCGGCAAGATGGATGATATCCTTCTCGATCTCGCCAAAGTTTTTACGGTCCGCTTCCCGGACGACCGGGACGACGAGTCCGTCCGGTGCCGATACGGCGATGCCGATGTCGTAATATTTTTTCAAGACGATCTCGTTGCCTTGAATTTCAGCGTTCAAATATGGCATCCGTTTCAGAGCCGCGACGGCCGCTTTCGTGAAGAACGACATGAAGCCCAGTTTGACATCGTTATCTTTAATGAATTTCTCTTGGCGACGTTTCCGGAGCGCCATGACCGCCGTCATATCGATCTCGTTGAACGTCGTGAGCATCGCCGCCGTCTGTTGGACTTCGACGAGACGGCTTGCGATCGTTTGACGACGACGCGTCATCTTGATGCGCTCTTCGTCTTTGCCGCTCGCGACCGATTGTGGTGCCGCAGCCGGTGCTTTCGGTGCTTCTGGCTTTGGAGCCGGTGTTGCGTTGTGGTTCGACACGTCATGGACGTTGATGCGGCCGATCGGGTCGTTCGTCTGAACGGCCGAGAGGTCGATGCCTTTCTCTCGAGCGAGCTTGCGTGCCGCCGGTGTAGCGATCGGGCCTTTACCTGGGCTTGCCACGTGCTCTTCACGCCGCTCGACTTTTTTCGCTTCGCCGACTTCTTCTGTTTTCGTCTCGGCTGGAGCCGGAGCAGCTTCTGTCGCCGCTTCTGTCTTCGTCTTCGTCGCGACGGCCGTGCCGCCGGCTGAACCTGAACTTAAGCGGGCGATGACTTGACCGACTTGGACCGTATCGCCTTCCCCGGCGAGTTGTTCTTCCAACGTTCCTGACTCATCGGCCGGTACTTCGATATTGACTTTGTCTGTCTCGAGCTCGACGATGGCCTCCCCTTTTTCAACGTGGTCGCCTGGCTGCTTGAGCCAAGACGCGACCGTTCCTTCCGTAATGGACTCTGCTAATTCCGGTACTTTAATTTCGATCACAATGAGTTCCCCCTTAACTTATTTACGATCTTTTTGGTATATGCTCGCTCCAGCCGCACTTGAGACGGCGTCACGGGATAAGGCTTCACGAATGATGCGTGCTTGTTCTTGTTTGTGTGCTGTCGGATTTCCTTCAGCCGGGCTTGACCGGCGACGGCGACCGATGTAACGGACGTTCAGACGGTTCGATGTCACCGCTTCAAGACGCGGCTCGATGTATGTCCAAGCTCCCATGTTTTTCGGTTCTTCTTGTACCCAGACGATTTCTTTGGCGTTCGGGTAGCGACTGATGACGTCGCGAATCTCACGGACCGGGAACGGATAGATTTCTTCGACGCGGATGATGTGGAGGAAGTCGAGTGACTCCTCTGACTTCATCGTCGCTTCTTGCAGATCGATCGCCATCTTCCCTGAACAGAAGACGAGCCGTTCGACTTTGTCCGGCTGTTCGCCAAGACCTGTTTGTTCGACGATCGGACAGAAACTTCCATCTGACAACTCTTCGACCGTTGAGGCTGCGAGCGGATGACGAAGCAGGCTCTTCGGTGTCATGATGATCATCGGACGGATTTTTTCAGTACCGAGCATCTTCGCCTGACGACGCAAGATGTGGAAGTATTGGGCAGCCGTCGACAAATTAGCGACCGTCCAGTTCTTTTCACCGGCGAGCGTCAAATAACGTTCCATCCGCGCGCTCGAGTGCTCCGGACCTTGTCCTTCATAACCGTGCGGCAACAACATGACGAGACCCGACTTTTGACCCCATTTCGCACGACCGGCCGAGATGAACTGGTCGAACATGACTTGGGCCGAGTTGGCGAAGTCACCGTACTGCGCTTCCCACAACACGAGCGTATCTTGTGCGAACACGTTATAGCCGTATTCAAAACCGAGGACCGAGCCTTCCGAGAGCGGGCTGTTATGCACCGTAAACGAGGCTTTCGCCGTCGACAACTCGTGGAGCGGCGAGAATTTCTTGCCGGTCTCGACATCGTTCAACATGATGTTACGCTGCGCGAACGTCCCGCGCTCTGAATCTTGACCGCTCAACCGGATCGGTGTCCCGTCCGAGATGATCGAGGCGTAGGCGAGCGTCTCGGCATGGCCCCAGTCGATCTTCCCGTTGTCCCCGAACGCGTCACGACGACGGTCGAGTACTTTTTGAAGCTTATGGAACACGCCGAACCCCTCAGGCCATACGAGAAGCTCATCGTTCAACTGCTGTAACAAGTCGCGTTCGACTGCCGTATCGACGTACGGGAATCCTTTATGGACCGCTTCCGGCAAGACGATGTCGGCATCTTCTTCCTCAGCCGGGACGAGGTCGCGCGCTGACTTCAAGCGATCTTCAATCGATTGCTCGATCTTCGCTTTGTCTTCTTTCGTCATGACACCTTCAGCTTCGAGAAGATCAGCATAGACGTGACGGACCGATTGATGTTCTTTGATCGCTTTATACAGAACCGGGTTCGTGTTCATCGGCTCATCCATCTCGTTGTGCCCATAGCGGCGGTAGCCGACCAAGTCGACAAGGATATCTTTATGGAACTTGGCACGATATTCGCTACACAATTTCGCGACGGCGACACACGCTTCCGGGTCGTCGGCGTTGACGTGGAAGACCGGGATTTCGTAGCCTTTGGCGATATCACTCGCATAACGTGTCGAGCGCGAGTCGCTCGGGTCCGTCGTGAAACCAATCGTATTGTTGGCGATGACGTGGACGGTCCCGGCTGTGCGGTAGCCCGTCAAGTTCGTCATGTTGAGCGTCTCGGCGACGATGCCTTGGCCTGGGAACGCTGCGTCCCCGTGGATCAAGATCGAAGCAGCCTTGTCATCGTGTTGGACCGCCATCCCTTTTGCAGAGCGGTCGTCTTGGGCGGCACGCGTGTAACCTTCGACGATCGAGCCGACGAATTCAAGGTGGCTCGGGTTGTTGGCGAGGTTCAAGCGGACTTCTTTCTTCTCATCTAATACGCGGCGGTCGAGTCCAAGATGGTATTTCACGTCGCCCGACCAGCCGAAGTTGATGCCGATCGAACCTTCTGACGGAATGAGTTCTTTGTTTGGTGCGTGCTGGAACTCGGCAAAGATCATTTCGTACGGTTTACCGAGCACATGGGCGAGGACGTTCAAACGTCCACGGTGTGCCATCCCGATGTTGATATGTTCCGAACCGCTCGAGATGAGCCGTCCGACCATCGCGTCAAGGAGTGGGACCATGCTGTCGAGTCCTTCGATCGAGAAACGTTTTTGTCCGACGTACGTCTTATGAAGGAACGATTCAAACAGTTCCGTCTCGGCTAAACGCTCGAACAATTCGAGTCTCTCTTCTTTTGAATACGCGGCTTTCAATGCACCTTGCTCGATGCGGCGGCGAATCCAGCGCTTCTCTTCCATATCATCCAAGTGGCGCAACTCGATGGCGACCGTCCCTGTATAGACGTCAAGTAAATGACGGACGAGTTCAAGTGCGTTCGCGCCGGGCTTCGGCACGTCTTCTGACAGCAAGTGTGCCGGGATCTGCTCGAGGTCTGACTCGTTCAACCCGTAACGGTCGAACGAAAACAACCCGTGCTCACGCGGATGGTCTTTGAGCGGATAAATATCAGCCGCTTTATGACCGAGCGCCCGGATGTCGTTGACGAGCCGTGTCGCTGCCACGACTTTTTCCAAATCAAATGAAGCGACCGGTGCGACCGGTACCGCTTGATCGGGTGAACCGTTCTCATCAAAGTAACGACGCGTCTCCGCATCGACCGATTCTCTGTCTTCCAAATATTGCTCGTACAATTCAACGATGTAGCCTAAGTTTGGACCATAAAATGTTTGCGATTGCTCGCGACCGTTCGACGACTCTCCCATTGAATAAATCCCCCTGTCCGTTCCTATGCGCCCAATGTGTGAACGCTTTCATTTTTTAAGGCCGCGCGAATCAGTTCATCCAGCTGATTCAGGCCGTGAAAAGAGCCAAATCTTGCCTCTTACTCTCTTCTTCATACTACACCTTTCCAGGTCGAAAGACCCTTTCAAATTCACAATTCGTCCATACTAATTCAATAAGTTTTACTTATCGACTAATTGTGAAACTTGTCGTTTGATTCAATTGTTTCAAAAAAAGGTGAAACCTTCTTTCAGTCTTGTCGTATACAATGTTAGCAAGATTGGAAATAAATCTCAACGAAAGCAAGGTGACAACATGTTATCCGTCCAAAATGTCCACAAAAAACTGGGCCAGACGAACGTTCTGACCAACGTCAGCTTCGAAGTCACACCCGGCGAAATCTTTGGCTTCCTCGGTCCGAACGGTGCCGGAAAGACGACGACAATCCGTATCATCACCGGTCTAATGCCGGCAACGCACGGCTCCGTTACCGTCGACGGGTTCGACGTATCGACCGACCGCCAAGAGGCGCTCAGTCGCATCGGCGCCATCGTCGAAAACCCTGCGTTCTACCCTTACTTGACCGGTCGAGAAAATTTGATCCACGCCAAGAACTTGATCCCCAATTTGAAAAAAGTCGACTTGAACGCCCTCGGGGCACTCGTCGGGCTCGAATCGAAGCTCGACATGAAAGTCAAACAGTACTCGCTCGGGATGAAGCAGCGGCTCGGGATCGCCCGTGCGCTCCTCCACAATCCGAAAGTGCTCATTCTCGATGAGCCGACGAACGGGCTCGACCCGGCCGGCATCGCCGACCTGCGCAACTACTTACGGCACCTCGCCGAGCACCGCGGCATCGCCATCTTGATCTCGAGCCACTTACTTAGTGAGATGGAACTGATCACGGACCGGTTCGCGATCATCGACCACGGTCAAATCAAGTCGGTCCAAGACGGGACGACGCGTGAAGAAGGCGTCATTCTTTGTAAAGTGTCACGCGAGCAGATGAACGAGGCGCTCGACGTGGCCGCCATGCTGTTTGACGATGTGAAAATCGTTCAGCAATCGGCTGAGACGTTCCTCGTCCCCCGCCCTGAGACGGATATCCCGGTTCTGTTGAAACGACTCATCAATCAAGACATCAACGTCTTCCAAATTGGGATGAAGTACGAGACGCTCGAGGATCAATTCCTCAAAGTGACGAAGAAAGAAGGAGGAACGAACAATGCGTTCATTACTAGCCAATGAGTTTATGAAATGGCGGCGCACGATCAAGCCGCTGATCGCCCTCGGCATGTATACCGGGATTATCATTTTAACGTACGTCATCGTCACGAGTGGAAACGAGTCGGGAGATGCGACAACGTTCGTCAACTATGCCACGATGGCCGCGATGACATTCCTCGGTATCTTCACGATCGTGTTCACCGCTGAGATGATCGGGAATGAACTGAAGTTCGACACGTTGAAACACTTGCTTATGAGTCCGTACTCCCGTGACCGGATCTTGCTGTCGAAACTCGTTGCCGCAATCCTGATCATGCTCGCTCAGTTCGTGTTCATCCTCGCCGTGACGTACGGCTTCGCTTTGACGCTTGACGGGAACTTGACGTTCGAGCAGTTCCGTAACGTCCTACTCAGCGTATCGAGCGGCGTGTTCGTCATCTTCTTGACGCTCATGTTCTCGGTCGTCTTCAAATCGGTCGGTGTCGTCATTGGGTTCACCGTGCTCGCGAACTTCGTCTCGACGATGATCGGCGGCCTCCTCATCGCATGGAAGCCGGCCATTGCTAAATGGATCGTCTTTTTGCACACGGACTTGTCTATCTATTACCAAAGCCCTGGCTTCATGGAGACGATGGACGTGACAATTTGGTTCTCAGCGTTTTACGTATTGATCCATATTATCGCCTTCTATATCATCACGGCGTTCATGTTCCGCAGCAAGACGTTTGCGGAATAAATCCGCACCTACCCCTCTAGAAATGTGATAAAAGCCTCTGATTGTTGGACACACAATCCCAACATTTCAGAGGCTTTTTGTATCGGATTTCGGCTATGCTAAAGATATGAAGAAATGATGAAGGAAGTGACATGATGTATCTCACAATCGGATTATCACTAGTCGTCTGTTTGATCGCCCTCGTCTTCACGATCATGGTCGGTCTCGGAAAAGACAAATCAGATTATAGCCAAAAGAAAAGCTGGTCGCTGGTGTCTTGGACGTATATCGTCCTATTCCCGGTCGCATTCGTGGCGCTCGGACTGCTATACTATTTCATCACTCGATGACTCGTTCATCGAGTTTTTTTGTGGTACGTTTTTATTAATGGAAAAGAGGTGGCCCTTTGAGTCGATTCGAGAAATTATACCCCGTATTCATACTTCTATCTGTTGTGACTGGTCTCGCGTTCGGGACGATCGAGGCGCTGCGTCGAGTCGCGGACAGTGCGATCGTTCCATTGCTCATGGCGATGCTATTCTTTACGTTCATTCAAATCCCGTTCGCCCAAATCCGGCATTCGTTTTCAAACCGGACGTTCACGATCACGAGTCTCGTCCTCAACTTCGTCTGGACACCCGTATTTGCGTTTGCACTCGCGAGCGTCTTCTTATCCGACCATCCGGCGCTTTGGATCGGATTCATCATGCTCATGGTCACGCCATGCACCGATTGGTATATCGTCTTCACCGGTCTCGCGAAAGGCGATGTCGTCGCTTCACTCAGCATCTTGCCGCTCAACCTTATACTTCAACTCGCGCTGTTACCGGTCTATCTTTATGTTTTGACAGGGACGTCGAGCGTGATCTCAGTTTCGGTGTTCCTACATAGTCTATCCATTTTAGCGATCCCGCTCGGCTCAGCGATTGGACTGAGGTACTTTCTCGCCAAGTCGAACCAGTTGCGGCTGCTCGAACGGGTCAGTTTATGGCCAATTTTCCTGTTAAGTCTCGCCGTCATGTCGATCTTTGCCTCACAAGGGCGGCTCTTGATCGAGCACGTCTCGATTCTCGGATTGTTAATTGTACCGTTGCTGTTATTTTTCATCGTCAATTTTGCCATAAGCCGCCGTGTCGGCAAGAAACTGTTGCGTGAAGACGCGGCCGTGACGAGTCTACAAATGACGACGCTCGCGCGGAATTCACCGATCGCGCTCGCCATTGCGACGACCGCATTCCCGAACGAGCCGCTCATCGCCCTCGTCTTGGTCATCGGGCCGTTGATCGAATTGCCGGTGCTCGTCGCCGCTTCCTTCATGATCCGGCGACTAAATCGAGCCGAACGTCGACTCGGTTAGCGCACGAGCGTCGGTTTGACGGCGAACGAGGCGGCGAGGATGCCGATGACCGGGAAGACGAGCGAATACCATATGATCGACTCGTAGTTGCCGAATAGATCGTAGGCGATCCCGAACGGCAACGGTCCGACCGCCGAGCCAAGTACCATGACCGACGTCGCCAGGCCGCTGATGCTGCCGAGCGCAGCCCGACCGAAGTAGTACGGCCAAACATAGTTTAAGGCGATACGCTCAAAGCCGTTACTGATGCCCCAGATCACCCCGAACAGCATCGCGATTGAGAACGTTGACGTATATTGCAGGATGATCATAAAGATGATCTCGGTCACGAAGATGCCAATCAATACATAATTGATTTTCACGACATCGATGATCCGTCCCGCGATGAACGTCACCGGGAAGCCGAGGATCGCCATCAAGCTCAAAACGATCGCGGCCGTCACCGGTGGTAGGCTCTGCTCTTCAAAAATTGAGATCAAGTGGAACGTGATCGCTGTGTTGACGAGCGCCGGGATGCCGATGCACGACAAGATCAGCCAAAAAGCACGTGTCTTGAGCGCTTCTTGGAACGTGAAATCGACATCGATATGAATCGGTGTCGTCGTCGATTTATTGCTCGGATGAGGATTCGTCCCTCCGTCCGGCAACAGTCCGATGTCTTCTGGGCGGTTGCGGACGAAACGATAAGCGAGCGGTGTGAACAAGACGAGCACGAGCAGTCCCCATACTTGCCACGTCATTTGCCAACCGATCAAACCAACGAGCCAGACGTTGAGCGGCGGAAAGACGGCCGAGCTCAAGAACCCTCCGATTGCCATATAGCTGAGCGCCTGGCCACGTTTCGTGATGAACCACTGCGGGACGAGCGTGTTCGGGATGAGCGTCATCGACCCTTGCCCGAACAGGCGGAGCATCCAGATCCCGAAGAAGAGCATCGTCAAGTTCGTGACGTAACTGTTGAACAGACAAGCGACCGCCAGCAATATCGAGGCGATGACCATCATCGCCCGTTGCCCGAAGCGGTCGATCAATCGACCGACGAAAAATAAACAGGCGGCCGAGGCGAGCGTCGCGGCCGAATAAACGCTTGATACTTCAGAGCGCGACCAGCCAAAGTCGGTTATGTATTGGTCGATAAAAACTGAGATAAAGTACGTCTGACCGGGACCCGAGAAAAATACACCGAGGCCCGCGATCATGACCATATACCATCCGTAGTAGGATGGTTTTCGAAGTCTTCGCATCATCTTGCTCCTTTCCCTCTGTTATGTAAGACGATTTTATTTCCATCGCCTTTTCAATTATTATTTTGTAGCGACAGCGATCCCAATCGGATAATGACGCTCAGGTCGTTTCGGTTCGACGAGCACGCCCCGTTGGTAATAGAACTCGGTCGAGGCGAACCGATCGAACAACGCTGTAAACTCTTGTTCTGTAAATTGATGGACGTGAAACGGCTCGTTCGTCGGTTTACCGACTCCTTGACCGAACGGCGTCGACAAGACGAGCGTACCACCCGGTTTAAGCAACTCCCAAACGTTCGCCATGAACGTTTCAAAATCGTCCACATGCTCGATTGTCTCAAAACTGACGATACAGTCGAACGTGCCAAGTTGTTCGGGTAAGGTTCGATCGAGCACATCCCCGACGACATAGATCACGTTCGGATGATAATATCGGCCTCGTGCATAACGTGTCGTCTCTTCTGATAAATCGAGGGCGACGACCTCATCGACTTGCCCTTTCAAATTTTTCGCAATCAACTGACTGCCATATCCGACACCGCTCGCAAAGTCGAGCACGCGTCCGTCCATGTACAACAATGAAAAATGATAACGGGCAATATGTTCAAGTAACATACCGTTCAGCGGGTCCATTTGATCTGGGATGACCCGTTCTCCCGTATAATTCAATGTCATAAGCTCCTCCTTTTTCTATACAGCAAAAGCGCCACGAAAGTTTCGTGGCGCTGTCTGTTAACGAACGATGATCACAGGTGACAACGATCGTTTAGCAAGCTTGTGGCTGACACTGCCCAATACGAACTCTTGGAACGTATTGAGGCCGCGCGAGCCGACGACCACGAATTCATACGGTTCATGGTTGGCGTAGTTGACGAGTTCAACGTCAGGTTCGCCGCGGAGTTCGATATACTCGTACGAAACGCCCGCTTCGGTGATTGCATCGAAAAACACTTGAAGACGTTGTTTCCGTCTCACTTCAAGATCGATTTTACCCGTCGATTGAAGGGCGCTTTCTTTTGATTCTTTCGGTGACACGACATGGACGACATCGATTGAAGATGATGTCACTTTGGCGAGTTCGACCGCTTTTTGGGTGGCACGCATCGAATGATCTGAACCATCAATCGCTAGAAAGATTTTACTCATTGTAAGTTCCCCCTCTTAGTGGCCGACGTTCGCATCTTGTTGACGAAGATGGAGCGCCAGCGTGTTCAACAGCTTCTCTGAATCTTTGTTTAAGTTTAACAGTTTTGGTTCGATTCCAACCGTCCGATATTTGAAGACGACCTTATCAATGGCCCCGATGGCCGAATCGTCCCAAAGATGGGTGTTGGCGAAGTCGATACTGACTTGTTTCACGTCTGCTTCGACATCCTCTTCGACATCGAACTGGTTGACAAAGTCAGACGTAGACGCGAAGAACAGCTGTCCGTTCACTTCATAGTGTGCACGTTGTCCGTCTTGGCGGCGCTTCAGCTCGACACGCGAAATTTTTGCGGCGAAGATGACGGCGGCCGTCACGATTCCGGTGATGACACCGATCGACAAGTCGTGTGTGAGCACGGTCGCGAGTACCGTCGTGACCATGACGAGTGAATCGGTCTTTTGACCTGTCTTGAGCGTTTTGAGTGAGCCCCAGTCGAACGTCGCATAGGCGACGAAGAACATGACACCGACGAGTGCCCCGACTGGAATCAGCATTAAAATGTTACTCATCGTCATGATCATGATGAGGAGCGCAAGTCCTGCCGAGAACGTCGACAAGCGACCCCGTGCTCCAGACGAGACGTTGATGACCGATTGTCCGATCATCGCACATCCTGGCATCGCACCGAAGAAACCAGCGATGATGTTGGCGATCCCTTGACCTTTTGATTCACGGTTCTTATTCGAATCTGTACCCGTCATGTCATCGACGATTTGAGCCGTCAATAGCGACTCAATCAAACCGACAAAGGCGAGCGAGAACGAATAAGGCAAGATGATCATAAGTGTCTCGAGTGTGAGCGGGAGGTCCGGCAAGAGGAACATCGGCAGCGTTGCCGTGATCGTCCCCATATCTCCAATCGTTTTCGTCTCAAGTCCCATAAAGAACACGAGCAACGTCATCGCCACGATGGCGACAAGCGGCGCCGGGATTGCTGACGTAATGCGCGGGAACAGAAGGATGATTGCAAGCGATGCTGCAACGATGGCCCACATGATCCACGTCTCGCCTCCAAATTGCGGAAGCTGGGCTTGGAAGATCAAAATGGCAAGGGCGTTAACGAAGCCGACCATAACCGCACGCGGGATGAACTTCATTAAACGAGCTATACCAAGAAAACCAAGCACGATTTGGATCACACCAGCTAGTATCCCTGCAGCGAGCAAGTACTGAAGTCCATAATCTTTTACGAGATCGACGACAAGGAGTACCATCGCGCCCGTCGCGGCCGAAATCATCGCGGGGCGTCCTCCTGTAATCGAAATGACCATCGCGATGATAAAGGACGCATATAGTCCTACCATCGGATTTAATCCAGCGATCAGTGAGAAGGCGATTGCCTCCGGAATGAGTGCAAGGGCCACGACGATCCCTGCCATCACTTCAGCACGGGGATTCCCGAGCCATTCTTGTTTTACCGTATTCAATTTTTCCAAATGAACACACCTCTCTATAAAAATTTTTAAATTGATTTCTGACTCTCACAGAAATCAACTTAATTAAATTATAGAAGTCGTATTCACAGTTCGTTCATAACTTCACAACAACTCAGATGTTACCCGAGATTGAGCACGATGACAACCGATGCGCATCAACTTTTTCTGAGCTATCTGCGCACAGATTCATTCATTTTTATAAGGATATAACGACACACCGCGTTATCTATCTTCACTTCCTCTCGCTGTTTCGGCCTCATATCCCCCTTCACACCAACCACGTAACCGCTTACCTAATGTACCCTAATTTCCGATATAGTTGATTCAGTTTCGCCGTCGATTTATTTTTCAGACAACAAAAAAGAGAGAAAAGATTTTCAAAATCTTTTCTCTCGCGTGTTTAGTTATTGTCTTTAAAGCGGAGCAAGTCCGAATAGATGATCTTATCGTTCATCTCCAGTACTTTGTTCGCCTCGTCTTCAAGTGGCGTACATACTTTCGCGTCATCGACGACTTCTCCTGTCTCGGCGTCATAGCACGTTGACTGGGTGAACAAATAGTCGCTTGTCACGATTGTACCGTCACGGAAGATGGCGCGATCGTTGCGCTCGGGCGCGAACAAGTCGTTCCCGAACCCGATTTGATCAGACGTATCGAACCCGAGCAAATGCTGAATCGTCGGGTTCATATCGACGTGGCTTCCGACCGTCTCGTGGACTTCACCTTTGTCTTGACCAGGCAAGTGAATCGCGAACGGGACTGACTGAAGTTTTGCCACGTCATATGGCGTCAACTCGTCTTTTCCGAGCAAATCGGCCATGGCAGCGTTATGGTTCGTCGAGATGCCGTTATGGTCACCGTAAACGACGAAGATCGTATCGTCCCATGTCCCGTTCTTTTTCAACTCATCAATGAACAACCCGAGGGCGTAGTCTTGATACGCGAGCGCTTGCGGGAAGTTATTGAGCGTCGTCGAGTTCGTCTCGAATTTCGGGACGAGTTCATGGTCCGCACTCGGCATCGTGAACGGAAAATGGTTCGTCAGCGTGATGAACTTCGCGAAGTAAGGTTCTGGCAGTTCTTCAAGCATCGGTACCGACTGTAAGAAGAACTCATCGTCGAGGAGACCCCATTCCGTCATGTTGGCCGGGTCGCCTAAATCGTAGCTCTTCTCATCAAAGAACTCATCGACTCCGATGTTTTGATACATCTGGTCGCGGTTCCAGAACGATTTGTTGTTGGCGTGGAACACCGCCGAATAGTAGTTGTCTTCTTTGATGACACTAGGAAGCGCATCATATTCATTGTCGGCGTTCGTGAAGTAGACGCCGCCACGCGACAATCCGTACAGCGAGTTGTCGAGCGCGAACTCAGAGTCCGACGTCTTCCCTTGACCGGTCGTATGGTAATAGTTCGGCCAGAAGTGAGACTCGTCGATCAACTTGTTCAAGTTCGGCGTGATGTACTCGCCGTTCGAAGCTTTCATATTGTGCGTAAAACTCTGTGTCGATTCGAGCGAGATGGCGATGACGTTCTTGCCTTTATACTTCCCGAACATGTCCGGGTCCGGCGCCGCATAGTTCTGACGCGTATAATTCTCGACTTCATCGAGTTCAGAACCGTCCGCGAGCGCTTTTTGCGCCGATGTCTTCGTTTGAAGCATCGCGTCATAGACGTGGAAGTTGAACGTCCCTAAGTTTTTAACAAGCAGTTCACGGTCGAACGAACGCGTCAACAGTTCTGGGCGCTCTGTCTCTGCGAGGACAAGGTTGAAGCCGAACACGGCGGCAGCTGCACCGAACGTGAGCAACACGCGTCGTTGTGACGCTTTGCCTGTCTCTTTTATTTTCCAGAGCAAGAACGGAAGCACGACGATATCTCCTAACAGGAGCAAGTCTTTCCATTCAAGCAACGACAGGAACGACGACGATAACGTCTCTAGGTTCGACGATTGGAACAATAACGGCACAGTCAAGAAGTCAGTGAACTCACGGTAGTAGGTCGTATCCGCAAACAAGATGAGCGAGGACACCGTGTAAAGACCGTATAATGCCCACTTCCGTTTATTGCCTCCGAAGAAGAAACTAAAGGCAAACAAGAACAACGTGAAACTTAACGGGTTGATGAACAGAATGAACGCTTGGACCGCGTTCTCAGGTGGCATGTTGAAGAAGAACTGATACGCAATCAGTGACTTCGTCCATAACAGGATCGTAAACATCCAAAACAGGCGATGCGTCCGGAACGAGTCGCTTGCCGCGTGGCGGAACCGCTCTAATTTCCCTTTCGATTGATTCGTGTGATTCATTCAAACACTCCTTAGGTCATTTTCATATGGTAAGTTAGTGCGTCGACTAACAAACGTACAGACGTATAAAGAGTATTTTAACGTTCTTTTGAACTTAATTCAACTTTTTGACGTTTACAATGCTACATAAACTTAACAATTTTATTGCAATCTTCATCCAAAAAGGCTATCGAGTGAACTCGATAGCCTTTGAAACACGATTCATTTAGCCGATGATGTCCATCCAGATTTTGACCGTACTCGCTAAAATGAGCAACGCCAAAATCATCTGGAGCGACTTCGTCTTCATGTTTTTTCCGATGTTCGCCCCGATCGGTGCCGCAATCAAACTCGCGACGATCATGACGAAAGCCGGCTCCCAGACGATTTGGTCGGTGATGATCTTACCTGCCGTTGACCCGATCGATGAGATGAACGTGATCGCAAGCGAGCTCGCGATCGCCATCTTCGTCGGGATACGGAGCACGACGAGCATGATCGGCATCAAGATGAACGCTCCTGCCGCCCCGACGATCCCGGCTGCGATCCCGACGATAAACGCCGAACTGGCCGCGATCAGTTTATTGAACGTGACTTGGTCGAGCGGCATATCTTCGACGTTCGCTTTCGGCAAGAACATCATGATCGTCGCAATCGTCGCGAGGACCGCATAGACGACGTTGATCAAGTTCTCCGACAACAGCGTCGAGCCGTAGCCCCCGATGAAACTTCCGATCAAGACGGCGACACCCATATAAAGGATGAGTTGTTTATTCAAATAGCCGCCTTTACGATACGCATAAATCCCACCGATCGTCGCAAAGAACACTTGAATCGCGCTGATTCCAGATACTTCGTGGGCGCTGAACGCCGCGAAGCCAAGAAGCGGCGGAATGTACAACAACATCGGATATTTGATGATTGATCCGCCGATCCCGACCATCCCTGAGATGAATGATCCGATAAAGCCAATCAAAAAGATTGTGATGATAAACTCTAACTCCATACTAGCTCCTCCAGTTTCCTACCCTATTAGATAAGTAAGTTTTATTTTTGTTCCCAAGCGATCATACCGCCTGAGACGTCATAAATTTCCGTATAACCTCGATCCTGCAACAACTCGGCCGCCTGGGCGCTTCGATTGCCACTGCGGCAAATGATATAGATCGGTTCATCTTTCGCATAAGGTAATTTGGTTTCATTTAATGAAGAAAGTGGTGCGTTCACCGCTCCTTCAATATGCCCCCCCTCGTATTCATCTAATTCACGGACGTCCAACAAGGTTATTTCTTCGTTTTCCAATCTGTTTTGTAGTGTTTCGACGTCAATTTGGGTGATTCCATCCTCTTTCGAAGTGAAAACTACGATTCCGACAGTCACAATCACTAAAATCGTTAAGATGATCGTTAATTTACGCAATTTTTGACCTCCAATTCTTTTCCTTGCATTGAGTATACCTTAGGGGGTATATTAAAAACAACGAAAGAACCTCACTTTAAAAATAACTTGATTAGAAAAGGGGATTAATACCACATGAAGACGATTACGACGACTGAATTAGAAACATTGCTAAGCACGGATGAAATGCTCAACTTGATCGACGTTCGTGAAACGGATGAATTTGCAGGCGGACACATCAAACAAGCGAAAAACGTACCGTTGTCTGAATTCAGTGCGAAAGTCGATGAACTCGACCGCACGAAACCGATTCATGTCATCTGTGCGGCAGGCGGACGCAGCATGAACGCGTCAGCTTATCTCGACTCACTCGGCTTTGACGTCATCAACGTCGACGGCGGCATGATGAGCTGGACAGGCGAAACGGTTTAATCACTTCTTAATATAAAGCAGCACAACAACTAACGTTTACAGTCAACTATTCTAGGGGGTATATCATATGTTATTACGTTATTTCTATGATCAAAAATTAGCACAGGCATCTTACATGGTCGGTTGCCAAATGACCGGTGAAGCGGTCATCATCGACCCAGCACGCAACATCACACCGTACTTGCAAGAAGCTGAAAAAGAAGGCATGACGATCGTCGCGACGGCTGAGACACACATCCACGCTGACTTCGTCTCAGGTTCGCTCGAACTTGCGAAACGCACCGGCTCGACAGCCTACTTGTCAGATGAAGGTGACGCGTCATGGAAATATGCGTTCGCGAAAGACATCGACTCGAAACTCGTCAAAGACGGCGACACGTTCAAAGTCGGTAACGTCACGCTCGAAGTCATGCACACACCAGGCCACACACCGGAACACATTTCGTTCTTGCTCTATGACCGCAACCAAACGCAACCGATGGGTATTTTCACAGGCGACTTCGTCTTCGTCGGCGATATCGGACGCCCTGACCTGCTCGAAGAAGCGGCCGGCGTGAAAGGAACGACGGCCATCGGTGCCGAGCAAATGTTCCACTCGCTCAACAAATTCAAGGCGCTCCCTGACTTCGTTCAAGTCTGGCCTGGCCACGGTGCCGGCAGCGCTTGCGGGAAAGCACTCGGCGCGATCCCAACGTCAACGGTCGGATATGAGAAAGCGACGAACTGGGCGCTCCAGATGACAGACAAAGACGCATTCATCAAAGAGTTGACGACGGACCAACCAGAACCGCCGAACTACTTCGCAATGATGAAAAAAGTGAACAAAGAAGGCATCCAAGTGACGAACGAGATCGCTCGTCCGGAAGTCGTCGGCACGGACCGGCTCGACACACTCGTCGAAGCGACACAAGTCGTCGACACACGTAGAGGCGAAGACTTCGCGCAAGGTCACGTCCCTGGGACGATCAACATCCCTTACAACACGAAATTCGTCTCATGGGCCGGCTGGCTCGTGAACTTCGACAAAGACATCACGCTCATCGCGAGCGCGGAAAACGTCGAAGAAGTGCAGACAGACCTTCAATCGATCGGTCTTGACCGTCTCCGCTTCATCGTCCCTGTCGAAGAGCTCGGTCAAGAACTATTGACAGAAACGTACACGGACGTGACGGCTGAACAAGCGATCGAATCAGCTGAGAAGAACGACGTGTTCGTCCTTGACGTCCGCAACGCGACAGAATGGAACGCGAGTCACTATGAGAAAGCAGAGCGCATCTTGCTCGGTAAACTCATGCGTGACCACGACGGTCTACCGACAGACAAGACGATCGCCGTCCACTGTGCGTCAGGCGTCCGTTCACGTATGGCCGCGAGCGTCCTTCAATCGCTCGGCTACAAGGATATTCAAAACATCCTCGGTGGCTACGCCGCGATGAAGACCGTCCTCAACGCAGAACAAATCGGCTAATGCTATACTAAAAACAAAGAAAGCGCCCACTCGTTTGGGCGCTTTTTCTCTAGGAGGGATATCGTGATTGCAATCGGTCCACTGAACGTCCGACTCGACCTGCTCGTCTTCATGGTCAGTCTGCTCGGTCTCTACATCGGCTTCAAAAAAATCGGCTTAACGGAAAAAGACCGCGACGCCGTCCTCGGGACGTGGTTCGCCGGGTTTCTTGCCTGGAAACTGAGCGCCATCATCATCGGCCTCGCTTCGACCGGCAGTTTGGCGCTATCGCTGTACGCGACGGGCGGCATCTGGTCGATCCTCGTCGCCATTGCAACGATCGGATTTTTTGTCTTCCGGCTTGCTCCCGGACTTCGGGGTTATTGGCTATTTTCAGCCCTACTTTTATGGTTCGGTGTGACGATCGTCGTGCCGAAGTACGGAACGCTCCCATTGCTTTCATCGCCGCAGCCGCTCCATTTATACCTGGCTTTCCTCATCGCCTTATTACTCGTCGCAACGTGGCGCTGGATGCGGACACCCACGCTCGGGGCACAACTCTGGACCTTAGTCGGGGCGTTGGCGATTTGGTCGATCGGAACTTATGTGACCGGCACGTTCGAATGGTGGGGGCTAATCCTGCTCTTCGTGCTCGTCGCCATCGCCATATACGTGGCGCGACCGTCTCAAAAAGCGATCCAATATGGGCTCGGGCTCGTCGTCCTGCTCGCCGTCATCAACGCGAGCTTACCGGACGAGACACCAACGCTCGTTGCCGACTCGGCTCAAGCAGCCGGGCTGAACATCGGCCAAGTTCCGCCGAATTTCGAATTGAAACGAACGGACGGGACGACGTTCAACTTGAAAGACTTACGCGGGCAGCGTGTCGTCGTCAACTTTTGGGCGTCATGGTGCCCACCGTGCCGGGCCGAAATGCCCGATATGGCCAAGTTTGCCCGCGAGCAAGATGACGTGACGATTGTCGCCGTCAACACGACGACGAGTGAACGTGACGTCGACGAGGCGCGGTCGTTCGTCGCGCCTTATGAAGACGCGTTCCAAGTCGTCTACGATGAGGACGGTGCCGTCGGGAACGCCTACCGGATCCAAGCGATGCCGACGACGTATGTGCTCGATGAAAATGGTGTCATCACAGCCAAACAGTTCGGGGCGATTGACCACGCTTGGCTCAATGCCCATACAAATTGAAAACGAAGGAGCGGCTTTCTCTCGATTGAGATTAGTCGCTCCTTTGTTCGTCTCGAATTGTTTCCTATGACGGGCACTATGCTTCTCTCGTCTGAAACTCAATTGATTCTTTTTTTGTAGTCTTCAAATTCTTTCGATCCTCTCTTTGGAGGTCCAGGATCATTTTGAATGGATAGCCAACCTACTAGACCGATAACAAGGGAAAAAACAAGAATCCCGAGTTGAGAAATCGACACCGACGCCATCAATCGGTCGATGATGTGCAGTATGATATATGTACTCGCGATGTGCAGAAACAGGGCTAACACCCCTGTATGGGATGGGATGATATCGAGAGTAGTCAACGCCTGCAAGCATGCAGATAGAAACAAGTTGGTCGGGATTTCAGAAATTCCATATACGATGAAGAAGAGTAGCAGACTCCACAACGACTCATACTGTAGACCAAGTATCTTCAAAATTAGAAATTCCAAAGATGTAAAGACAACCAGTATGGTTGAAACGATCAATATACAGATTAATAGAGATTTAGTTCCTTTAATTGTGATTGTCTCCCTTCGTTTTTAAGACGACGTATCCCCCAAACTGAAAACCGCCTCCCGGCGGTTTTCTTATTGCTTCAAATAGCCTTGTGTCTTCAAGAAGTCTTTCACATCGAGCCGAGTCGGCTTCGACAACATCCGTCCCATCTGGCCCGTCCATGTGTCACTCCGTTGGTTCGATCCGCGTGCCGCATAGTAGTCGTGAATCGTCTGATCGTACGCTGTGAGTTCTTGCTTCAGTTGAATCGGATCAGCGTCGTACGTGTTCTCATGATAGATATGCTCGAGCGGGAGCCGCGGTTTTTGATCCTCGACGTGCGCCGGGACACCGACCGCGAGCCCGAACAGCGGCAACACCCGCTCCGGCAAACCGAGCAACTCTTTGACCGCCGACATATCGTTGCGGACCCCGCCTATGTAACAAATGCCCAACCCCATCGATTCGGCGGCGACGACGGCGTTCTGTGACGCGAGCGTGGCGTCGATGACGGCGACGAGCAGTTTCTCATCGGTCTCGAGCGTCGGGTTGACGGCGGCTTCTTGCAGTTGCCCGATCAGTTCGTGCCGGTAAAGGTCAGCACAAAAGACGAAGAAATGACCGTTGTCGACGACGTACTGCTGATTGCCGGCAATCTCGGCGAGGCGCGCCTTCTTCTCCGGGTCGGTCACGCCGATAATCGAATACGCCTGGATGAAGCTCGACGTCGAAGCGCGCTGAGCACTCTCAACGATGAGACGGATCTGTTCGTCGGTCAGCGTCTCGTCCGTGAACGAGCGGACGGAGCGGTGGTTCAGTAATGTTTCGATGATTTGATTCATGCAGCTTCCCCCTTTTTTCTTATCTTGGCATACGGGAAGACTCCCGACAATTTTGGAGGCTTTCACTCACGTTTGCACTTCGTAGAGTATCCACGGTAAACAAAAAAACAGAGATACGGTTAGGTATCTCTGTTGCTGATGATTTATTCCGTCACTTGACTCAAGAACGGCGTGATATCGACGTTCAATTCTTTCGAGAGGCGTTCCCCGAGGTCACGGTCAGCACGATAGAAGTTGCAGATCAAGAGAAGGACTGTCTTCTCATGACGGACTTCTTTAATGTGGGCGACCAAGTTACGTACGAGACCATCTTTCTCGTCTTGCGAGTAGCGGCGGTACACTTCACCCGCTTGCCCGAAGTCGTTCGTCTTCTCGATTTTCTGACGACCCGTTACTCCTGAAATCGGTTGCTCGGTTTCGATATAAGCCGCATCCGGTTTCGGTGTGTCCTCGTAACGGTTCGGCTCGTAGTTGACCGGACTCGTCTGTTGTTTGAACGGCATTGCGCCGTCACGTTGGTTGTTCGACACTTGTGCGAACGGGCAGTTGATCGGGAGTTGGAGATAGTTCGCCCCGATACGGTAGCGTTGCGTATCCGAGTACGAGAACAAGCGACCTTGTAGCATCTTGTCTTCAGATGGTTGAATACCAGGGACGAGCACACCCGGGTTGAAACCGACCGATTCCGTCTCCGCAAAGTAGTTGTCGACGTTTTTATTGAGCGTCATCGTACCGACGAGTTGGTACGGGATGACGTCTTCGAACCAGTCTTTCGTCGCATCAAGCGGGTCGAAGTCGAAGTTGTCCATGTCGGCCGGGTCGAGGATTTGGACGTAAAGGTCCCACTCCGGGAAGTCGCCTTCTTCGATTGAGTTGAACAAGTCGCGCGTCGCATGGTTGAAGTCTTCCGCTTGCACTTTGGCCGCTTCGTCCATCGATAAGTTTTTGATGCCTTGCTTCGGAACCCAACGGAGCTTTATGTACACCGTGTTCCCAAATTCGTTTACCCATTTGAACGAATGGACCGATGAACCGCGCATGTGACGGTACGACGCCGGGATGCCTTCATCACTGAACAAGTGAACGAGCATGCTCGTCGATTCCGGTGTGAGCGACATGAAGTCGAAGAAACGGTCCGGGTCTTGAAGGTTCGTCCGTGGGTCCGGTTTGAGCGAGTGGATCACGTCTGGGAACTTGATCGCATCACGGATGAAGAAGACCGGCAAGTTGTTTCCGACGAAGTCGTAGTTCCCTTCTTCGGTGTAGAACTTGACTGAGAATCCACGCGGGTCACGAAGCGTCTCCGGTGAACCGAGACCGTGGATGACCGTCGAGAAGCGGGCAAAAATTGGTGTTTCTTGGCCAACTTCTTGCAAGAACTTGGCTTTCGTATATCGTTTCATGCTATTTTTAACTTTGAAGACACCGTGTGCTCCGGCACCACGGGCATGAACGACCCGCTCCGGCACGCGCTCACGGTCAAAGTGGGCGAGTTTCTCAATTAGCTGATAATCTTCGAGAAGCGTTGGGCCGCGGCGGCCGGCTGTGATGGAGTTGGCGTTGTCCCCGATTGGAACGCCTTGGTTAGTAGTTAGATGACGATGTTGATCCATATTGTTGCCTCCTCTTAATAATCATTATTACTAAATTAATAATATTAAAAGATAATAATTATTACAAATAAAACGCTCGAGACGTCTCGAACGTTTTGTAAGCGCTATTATTTTTAGGTGGTTCCATTCTTCTTTTTAATCTGCTCTTTCCGATGGATTTCTGTCACCAATAAGGCAGCGATGACCCCACCGAGCGATCCGGCAATTATATCGACCATCGTGTCATCGTTCCCGTTCCCTTGCATCGTCGTACGTAACACAATGTCGGACGTGAACTCATACATCTCCCATAGCGCCGCGCCCGCCATCGAGAAGACGACTATGTAGACGAAGAGGAAGCGCTTCGGCATCTCGAGCCGGATGTCTTCATCGAGACGACTAAAGAAATCAAAGCCAAGAAACGCCAAAAACACCCCGCTCAACACGTGCAAAAACGTGTCCCACCATCCGTTGCTGTATAACCCGACGATCGAACCCAAATATTGCGAGGCGAACAAGAAAATAATATAGGCGATTTTCATCTTGGCATCGAACTCGGTTTTAAATATTTTCTCCAACATGAACGGAATCAGTCCCGAGACGATTCCCGCCCCGGCGACACTCGCGTTAAACCACTCCCCTTGAATGATTGACGTGATGAGAATAATCCCCATGAACAAGACGAATCCGAATTCTAACAGTCGTCCTCGTGTCAGCTTCATGATACGTGCCTTCTTTCTGTAAAATGTCTCTACGGACTTATTCCCATTTCCGCGTCTCATCGAACAAATACATACATTTTTCCATATGACAAAGACCCCATCGCTTTGAACTGCTCCCCGTCAAGTAGACAGGGTAAATAATGAAAACCAGCCTAGGCGGCTTGAGCCCTGTATTCGACAGGGCTCAAGCCGTTTAGTCGTTTCTGGAGACGATCATGGTTGTAGAACGATATGTAGGCCTCGATGGCCGACGTGAGTTCGCTATAGGCCTGGAACTCACGCAGGTAGTACATCTCGACTTTCAGGGTACCCCAAAAACCCTCGATCGGGGCGTTGTCGAGACAACGTCCGACGCGAGACATGCTGTGGGTCAGTTTTGCGTCTTCCACCATGCGTTTGAACCCTCTCGATGTATATTGAAACCCTCGGTCGCTATGGATCATCGGACCCGCTCCTGTACGGAGCCCCGCGATCGCTGGGATCATCGTCTGGAAGACGAGCCCATTGTTGTTGGATTTCCCGATGCGATAGGCGACGATCGAGCCGTCATAGAGGTCGATGATCGCGCTCAGATACGCCCTCCTCCCGGCGCCATATTTGAACTCGGTGACGTCAGTGCACCATTTCTCGTCCGGTCGGGACGCGCTGAATTCTCGGTTCATCAGGTTCTCGGCCACATGCTGCGGTGAAGACTTTTTGTACCGTTTTCGCTTCTGGCGGATGACCGAACGGATCTCGTGGATGCGCATGAGACGATAGACCCGCTTCTCGTTGTATGCCGGCAGGCCATGCTGGCGTCGTCTCCGATTGACCGTCATGGTGATCCGTCGATACCCGTAGGTCCCGTTCACCTGGTCGTAGAGGAGACGGATGTCCTCCAGTAGACTCAAGTTCTCTTCCTCGCGTACCGAGACGGTACGTTTTAACCATTTATAATAGGCGGCCCGTGAGACCTGCGCGATCTCGCATAAGAGCACGACCGGGAACGTGTCGCTTATCGACATTTCCTTGATGGCCGTGTAACGCAATTGTAGCCGGATCTGGCTGATCAACCTCTCCTCTCGATCTCCTCTAACTTTTTTAGGAACAGGTTCTCGGCCCGAAGGCGCTCGTTCTCCCGCTCGATCTGTTGGATGCGACGTTCAAGCTTCTCCTCGTTGGTCAGTTCCTCTTCTTGCTTTGTCCGTCCGCGCCGGTCCTCGAGCCCGTGCACGCCGTCGGCGTCATATTTTTTCGTCCAGCCATAGACCTGCTGGTACGACACGGCGAATATCTCGGCCGTCCGTTGATAGTTCCGTCCGTTGTCCAGGCAATACCTGACGATCTCCATGCGTTCCTCGAATGTTGTCTTTCTCCCTTTGGCCATAGCTCGATCCATCCCTTTTCTCGAATCTGTTAACTCGCTATGACCAGTATACTTCTTGATCCAGCGATATAGAACCGACCAACTACTAATATGATATTTGGAGAGAACCTCCATTTTGGTGAACCCATCGAGATAGTCACGTACGGCCGCGATCTTCTGTTCCTTGGTGTAATGTTTCCATGTCTTCGACTCCTTCAACGCATCGATCCCACCGGTATCGAATTTCACTTTCCACAACTGAAGGGTATCCATAGAGACGTCATGAGCCTCCTCGATTTCCTTCCAGGTGCATGTTCCTTCTTCCAGCATACGTAGTGCACTCAGTTTTTGTTCAATCGAATGCCGACTTCTCGCCATAAAAAAACACTCCCCAATTGATAAACAGATTTGTTATTTCATCTGTCTACCTATTGGGGAGCATATCACTTCTCGCGATGGGGTCTCGTTTATTTCTGGGCGACGAAGAAAATTCGTTCGGCGTTTTGGCCCGGAGCTTGATCCGTGAAGTCGGCCGTGACCGATTTCACGTGGAAGCCGGCACCGATGAGCCATTGCATATACTGCCCTGGCTCATACGTCCGCTGTTCGTGCGTCTCTTCGACGCGTTCGTACGCGCCATCCTCGAGCGCGACGAAAAACGTCAAATCGTGGATGACCGAGAGCGGCTTCTCGCCCGGGTCAGCGAACCAGATGTAAGAACAGTCTTCCCCGTTCGACGCGTACGTCTTCTGGTTGAAAAGCGTCTCCATCTTGTTCGGTGAATGGACGTCAAAGATGAACGTCCCGCCCGGCTTCAGTTGCTCATATACCGCCTCGAACGTGTCGACGACGTCGGCCTCGTCTGCAAGGTAGCAGAGCGAGTCACAAAGGATCGTCACGGCATCGACCGGAGCCGGCAGTTCGAGCTCACGCATGTCTTGTTGCCAGAGCGGCAGCGTGACGCCCGCTTCGAGCGCTTTCTCTTGGGCGACTTCGAGCATCGACTCGGATAAGTCGAGACCGATCGTGTCGTAATGCTCGGCCAGCCGGATCGTCGCTGAGCCCGTCCCGCATCCGACGTCGGCAAGCGATGCACCGTCCGCGACGTGGCGCCGCACGAACGCGACCCAATCCGCGTACGGGGCATCTTTCATCAACTCATCGTATACGTAGGCGAACCCTTCGTACGTCATTAGCCGACTTCCACGTCGACGTGCGGCGCGTCAGCCCATAATTTTTCGAGGTTGTAGTAGTCACGGTCGTCACGGTGGAAGATGTGGACGACGACGTTTTCAAGGTCAGCGAGCACCCAACGTGCCGAGTCCATGCCTTCGAATTTTTTAAGCGGCAAATCGTTCTCGCCCGCCACGTCTTTGATTTCACGTGCGATCGCTTCGACTTGCTTCTCTGAGTTACCGTGGCAGATGACGAAATAATCGGCGATCGGTGAGATACCTTCCATGTCGAGGACGACGATGTCTTCCCCACGTTTATCGTCAACAGCTTTTACAATCAATTCAAGTTCTTCTTTTACAGTCATATAGACCCTCCTAAGGTGTGTTCAAATAATAGTTATATGTCGTAATCGTCTGCGGGAAAATCCGCACCGACTTCTTCAATAAATAGTTAATCGTATGGCGCAGTGTCGCGACGACGGCCGCTTCAAGTGAAACGTCTGCCAAATCGCGCAACACGTCGACACCGGGATACCGACGATTCGGTTCAATCGCATCCGCGACAAATAAAATTTGATCGAGGCGCGCCATGCCAGGTTCGCCGGTCGTGTGGTTTTTGATGGCCGATATGACTTCAGCGTCGAGGTCGTAGGCGCGGTCTAACAAGACCGCTCCGACCGGCGCATGAAGCAGTTCGTCATCAAACTCGAGCAACAACGGGTCGAGATGCTCGTCTAAGACGATTTGACGCATCTCGTCACGGTCATGGTACTTCGCATAATCGTGCAACATTGCCGCGAGCCGGGCCTGGTCCACGTCCTCTCCATACGTTCGGGCGAGACGTTCTGCCGTCTCGACGACACCGAGCGTATGGATGTACCGTTTCTCAGGCAACGTTCGTTCAATCAATGCCTGTGCCTGTTCATACGTCATACAAATCGTGCTCCTTGATATAAGTTTCGACTTCAGACGGGACGAGATACGTGATCGACTTGTTCCGCTTCGTGCGTTCCCGAATGTCGGTCGACGAGATCTCAAGCTGCGGCATGTCGATCGTACGGACGTCAGCTCGGCTCGGGATCCGGTAACGACTTCCGGGCCGTGCGACCGCACCGAACGTCACGAGCGTAGTCAGCGTCTCATAATCGTGCCACTTCTCGAGCGCATCGAGCGAGTCTGCTCCGATCAAGAAGAAGAACGTGTCAGCCGGATACTGCTCCCGCAACCGTTTCATCGTCTCGACCGTGTATGACGGTTCAGCTCGTTCGAACTCGATCAAGTTGAGCTTGAAATCCGGGTGACCGGAGATGGCCCGCCGCGTCATCTCGATCCGGTCGTCCGCCCGGCTGAACCCGGCCTTATGGGGCGGGATCGCTGCCGGTAAGAACCAGACCTCGTCGAGCTCGAGTTGTTCTCTCGCCTGCTCGGCGATCAACAGATGACCGAGATGAGGCGGGTCGAACGTGCCCCCCATCAGCCCGATGCGACTCATGGAAGCTTGATTTGGCGATTCTCTTTCTCTTTCGCCTGTTTGTACAAGACGATGACTTTTCCAATGACTTGAACGACTTCTGCCTTCGTTCCTTCAGCCAACTCTCCAGCCACGTCTTTCGGCGTGTCGAGACAGTTTTGAAGAACTTGGACTTTTAACAGTTCACGCTTTTCGAGCGCATCGCCGATGTCTTTGCACATCGCTTCACTGACGCCGTTTTTTCCGACTTGGTAGATGGCCGAGAGGTTGTGTGCCTCGGCGCGTAAAAATCGCTTCTGTTTACCTGATAACATTATTTTTATTCCTCCAATAAGCTTTCAATTAACTTCATTCCGACAATTTGATCCGGTTTCACACCTGTCCAGCGTTCGAACGCCAACGCTCCCTGCCCGACGAACATGGCAGTCCCGTTCACGGTTTTACCGCCTCGGATTGTGGCGTCGCTTAAAAACGGTGTGACGAGTGGACGATATATGATATCACAAATGACGGTGTTTTGTCGTAATCCATTTAACGGAAGCGGGGATTGTACTCCATCCATGCCGACCGATGTCGTTTGGATGATGACGTCGTAGCGGGCGACGTCGACATCACCGAGCGGTTGTGACTCGATGCCGAACGTCTTCGCGAGACGCTCGGCCCGGTCGATCGTCCGGTTCGTGACCGTGACGTTTCGGGTCGGCAACGCGCTGATGATCCCGCGGGCCGCTCCACCCGCCCCGATGACGAGCACACGACCAGACCAGTCGGTGTACGGGTCGAGTGCGGTCACAAGACCGACGCCGTCCGTGTTCGCGCCGATCAAACGTCCGTCCCGCTTATAGACGGTGTTGACGGCACCGGCCGACTTGGCTGAGTCCTCCAAGTCGTCTAACAACGGGATGACCGCTTCCTTGTACGGGATCGTGACGTTGAACCCGTCATAGTCCCCATCCCGCATCGCCTGAAACAACGGGGCGAGCTCGTCCGCTGTAACGTCGAGCGCGTCATACCGCCCGAAAAGCCCAGACGCTCTCAGCCACTGCTCGTGCAGGGAGGGAGAGAGCGAATGAGCGATTGGGTGACCGATGACGGCCAGTCTCATACGAGCGCCTCGCGTAATGTGACGACGACTCCTTTTGGTGCCCAAGCGGCAATCCGTCCACCTTTTCCGTGGATGGCGACCCAACCGAGTCCGCTAAAGACGATATCCGTCTTGACGCCGTCACGGAGACTAAATTCATGACGCACGAGCGGCGGCAACAATTGCAACGTCTTCTCGTTCGGCGGGTTAAGCATTTTGCCGATATGGTTTTCATAAAGCTCATCTGCTTTGTCGAGCTTCGTCCGGTGTGTCTTCAACTCGTTCGACATGTAGACGACGAATGAACGTTTATTGCCTTCCAGATAATCGAGACGAGCCAGACCACCAAAGAAGAGTGTTTGCTGCGGGTTCAATTGGAACACGTGCGGCTTGATCTCTTTTTTAGGTGTGATCGTCTTCAAATCGCGCGCGTCGACGTAATGCGCCATTTGATGGCGGTTGATGATCCCTGGCGTATCGTACAGGTTCGCATCATCGTCGAGCGGGACGTCGATCAAGTCGAGCGTCGTTCCCGGGAAATGACTGACGGTGATGATTGCTTCATCTTCAGCACCGAAGCGCTTGATGATTTGGTTGATGAGTGTCGATTTCCCGACATTCGTACAACCGACGACGTAGACGTCTTTCCCTTTGCGATAGTACTCGATCTTCTCTGCTAGTTCGTCGATGCCGTGACCTTTTTTAGCGCTGATCAAATGGACATCGACCGGCGTCAAACCAAGTTCTTTCGCCTCGGTCTTCATCCAGTTCGCCATTCGGTTCGGGTTGACCGACTTCGGCAGTAGATCGACTTTGTTCCCGACTAACAAGACATCGTTCGATCCGACCGAACGTTGAAGTCCCGGGAGCCAGCTTCCGTTGAAATCAAAAATATCGACGATTTTGATGACGAGCGCTTCTTTGGCGCTGATTCCGTTCAAGATGCGCAAGAAGTCATCGTCCGTCAATTCGACGTCTTGGATCTGGTTGTAATGCTTCAATTTGAAGCAGCGTTGGCATATGACGATCTCACGATCCAGTGCCGATTTTGGTGCATAACCGACTGCTGTCGGGTCTTCTGTTTGAATGAGAACGCCGCAACCGGCGCAATAACGTTTCGTTTCTTCCATATTCGTATGTGCTGTCCTTTAAGTTTCCTCTTCTTCATTCTTCGTAGCGCCTCGCCGCTACTCCTGAAGCGTTAATTCCGACGTCTTACGCGCCGTACAAGACAGCCTCCTTCTTCCTATGCGTTCGAGGCCCTTATTTATCTTTTTTATGTGAATCTTCTGAACGTGAGTGCATCGCCTCGCCGATCTTTTCAGCGACGGCCACTTTGGCCCGCTTCGCATCGACTGCGATTTCCTCCACTTTTTTCGTGATCAACACGTACTTCCCGCGACGCTTCATATGCGCGAATACGACTTTCTCCAGCATGCGATTGAACTTCGTGACGAGACCGTCCGTCTTGACGACAGGCTGCACGTGAACGACGTGAATGCCTGCCATATTGGCGCCGAGCACGTCGGTGAAGATTTGATCGCCTAAGAAAATCGCTTCTTTGGTTGAATAGCCGTACTTGGCAAGTGCTTGCTTGAACCCAGACGGCAACGGTTTTTTCGCACGCGCCACATAATGAAGACCGAGCGGTTCCGTAAACGTGCGCACGCGGTTCTCGTTATTATTCGAGACGACGATGACATCGAGTCCATGTGATTTCACTTTCTCGAGCCATAGCAAAAGAAGCTCAGGTGCGTGCGGGACGTCCCAGGCCACGAGTGTATTATCAAGGTCCGTCAAAATGACGCGGACACCACGGTCTTTCAAGTCTTCAAGGTCGATGTCAAATACTGACGCGACGAACTGTTTCGGATAAAGTCGATTAAACACGTTTGTATTCCTCCAATTAGCTAAAGCGATTCAACAGCTTATACAAGTATTGATATCCCTTCTATGTTATACGAAAACCGGCCAAACGACTAGTGTCTCGTTTGACCGGCCAGAAAATTGTTGTCTATTCACTTACCAGTCACGCGTTCGATTGAATCGAACCGATGACTTCACCGAGCCGGACCGGACCAATTTTCGCCGGGTCGATGACGACACGATCTTTCTCAAAACAGAGGATGACGGTCGAGCCGAACGAGAAGTAACCGACCTCGGCCCCTTTATCGACACGTTCGCCGTCATGGGTCCATTCGATTGTATTGACGTTCAAAGCGCCGACCATGATGTGCTCGTAACGTCCGGCCACGCTCTCAAAGCGCGTGACACGGCGATAGTTACGTGACAACGGGCGGACCGTCTCCGTCAAACCGAGTTCATTCACCGGCGCCGAACGGTCGCCGAGCTCGTAATGGCTGAGCACTCGGCCCGCGAGCGGGACATGGACACGGTGGTAGTCACGCGGGCTCAAGTAGAGCACGCAAACCGTCCCGCCGGCATACCGTCTCGCCTCTGACTGTGAACCGAGCATCTCGGCGAGCGTATACGACTGCCCCTTCACTTCAAACCGACTCTCGTCTGTTATGGCGGACACGATCGACAGCTGTCCGTCGCACGGTGATACGACCGTGTCCGTGTTTGCATCGATCGGGCGCGCCCCGTCTTTCAAGTGGCGCGTGAAAAAGGCGTGCAGACTCGGATAGGCGTCGATCGGCTCTGCCGCTTCAGCGATATCGATTTGATACGTTTTCGCGAACGACGGGATGAACGCGCGGCTCGCTTTCGACTCGGCGAACTGACGGAGCCGCTTGGCGATGAACGGTGTCGCATTCAATTCAAACAACGTCTGATACAAGCGGCTTTTGATCACTGTGCGGCCTCCTCGTTTTTAAAGAACGTTTCGTATTGTTGTTCCGAGACGGCCCCTTCGACACGACCCGTTTCTTGACCGTCTTTAAAACGAATCATCGTTGGTGTTCCGTTAATGCCATAGGTCGTCCAGACGTCATGATCGGCCAAGTTGATCGAGACCGCGTCATACTCCTCGATGAGTGGTTCGACATACGGTTTGACTTGCTCACAATATTCGCAACCCGTCTGCCAGAAATAGACGACGACCTCTTCTTCTTCGTCAATTTTCTGTTCGAGCTCGTTCGCTGACACGGCGTTGACGCCGGTCTCTTCATTCGCATTATTCAAGAAGAATAAGAGCGCGATCCCGATCACGATGATGGCACCGATGATGGCGAACGTAATGAAGTTGGCGCGTTTGGCACTGTTTTTCATGGTCGATCCCTCCTAAATGTGTATAAAAAGAACTGACTCGGATATGAGCCAGTTTGGTTGTGGACGTCTTACTTTTCTTGGGCGACGTCGTTGATTCCCATGTCTTGGTTAAGTGTATCCAAGAGCGCGATAAAGATTGTGATGACCACGCCAAAGGCTGTTGCGAGCACCGCATTGAACGTCACGCCATCGACAGCTGAAATGATAAAGACTGCTGTATTCGAAAGCAAGATCGCCCAGAACAATGTGACTAAGTAACGCATCGAAAGTCCCCTCCATCTCACAGATGATTCATAAAATTCCATACGGCAATAGTATATCATTGTTGCTGCACAATATGCGACCTCGATTGTATATTCTTTCCGTCGAAACGTGAAATATGGTACGGTCAGAGAAATAGTACACAATGTAGAAAAGAGGATGACTTATGTCACGTTATTTAATCGCAGTCGATTTAGACGGTACGTTGTTACGAGATGACAAGACGATCAGCGAACGGAACATCCGCGCTCTTCAAGCGGCTCGTGATGCCGGCCATGAAGTCATGATCGCAACAGGACGGCCCCATCGCCACTCGATCATGTATTATGAACAACTCGGCTTGACGACGCCTTTGATCAATTTCAACGGAGCGCTCGTCCATCACCCGAAAGATACGTCCTACGCGGTCACACACCGTCCGATCCCACTTAAAACAGCACACGACATCATCGAAGAAGTATCGGAGACGAAAGCACACAACATCGTCGTCGAAGTGACCGACCACGTCTATTTCCATAAAGACCCGCAAGAATTTTACGGTCCCTACGCCGAACGGGCACTCAGCGTCACATCGGGTGACTTGCTCAAGCACTTGCAAGACGAGCCGACGTCGCTTTTGATTCACGCGACGAAAGAACACGTCGACAACGTCCGGGCCAGCTTGAACAAAGTGCACGCCGAAGCCGTCTTGAACCGTCAATGGCGTATGCCCGAGCATATGATCGAAGTCATGAGCCAAAATACATCGAAGGCGCTCGGCCTTCGCGAAGTATCGAAGCACTTGAACATTAGCCGTGAGAACATCATCGCGTTCGGCGATGAAGAGAACGACCTCGAAATGCTCGACTACGTCGGCACGGGCGTCGCGATGGGCAACGCCATCAGCCAGCTCAAAGTCGTCGCCAACGAAGTGACCGCTTCGAACATGGATGACGGCATCGCCATCTACCTCGAAGAGAAATTTGGCATCAAATCATAACAAAAACCCGCTGAAAACCGTTCAGCGGGTTTTTTGACGTTTCTAAATTGTTTAGCGTCGGAACGCCCCTTCAACGTCTTCAGTCGGAACGACGTTAATAAAGACGTGTGAATCGGCATCTTTGCAGATACGTGTGATCTCACGGACTTCGTGGCGTTGGGCGACCATCATGAGCGTCGCTTTCTCGACTTTCGAATACGTACCGATCGCCGGCATGAGCGTGATGCCGCGGAACACGTGTTGGTGCAACTCTTGCGTCACTTCGTCCGGATGATTCGTGACGATGAAGAGCGTCTGCCGCTGCGTGTTCGTATAAATCTCATCGATGACTTTCGACGTCACATACAAGAAGACGATCGTATACAGCGCCGTAGGCCATCCGAACAAAGCACCGGCCCAAAGCGCGATCATCATGTTCATGAGGAACAAGTAGACGCCGACCGAGTTGTTCGTGAACTTCGCTAGGATGAGGGCGACGATATCAAACCCTCCGGTCGAGGCACCGAACCGAATCGTGATGCCTGACCCGATGGCGAGCAAGACCCCGCCGAAGACGGCGTTCAACAGCGGATCGTCCGAGAGGAGAGGTGTTTGCGGAAGCACGCGAATGAACAAGGTGACCGAGGCGACGCTGATCAACGTATGGATCATCATGTTCTTTCCGAGCATAAAATAACTGACAATCAAGAGCGGTACGTTCAAGATGAAGAACCAAATGCCTTCACCGAGCTCAAACGGCGTACCGGCAAATAAGGTCGTGAAAATTTGGGCCAAGCCCGTAAACCCAGTCGAGTAAACCCCCGCCGGGATTAAGAATAATGTCATGGATAATGCAACGAACACTCCCCCGATGATCGAAACAATCCCGATGCGCGCGTGTTCTTTAACGGATTCCGTCAAGTTCTGTCTCCCCTTTCAAAATTAGCTAAGCATCAAGATAACATACATTCAAAGCCATGCCTACAACAAAAATAGAGTGATGTGCTAGCACCCATGGCAAAAAAACAAGCCGGCCGAAGCCGACTTGTTGACCTGATACGTTTGGTCACGCTTTCACTGTCTCGATCGTCAATGAATCATTCGCTGGAACCGTTACCGTGTTTCCGTACACACGAATCGTAACGTCCGTTCCATTTGTCTGTTTGATCGTCACTTGCTCACGTGTCGATGTGACCGTCAAGTGATGGCCGCGCCAGAGCACGTTGAACGAATAGCCGGCCCAATCTTTCGGGATCATCGGGCTGAACGTGAGCTCGGTCTCGAGGGCGCGCATCCCTGCGAAGCCGTGGACGATCGCCATCCACGAACCGACCATCGATGTGATGTGAAGACCGTCTTCTGTATCGTTGTTGTAGTTATCAAGGTCGAGTCGGGCTGAGCGTTGGTACAGCTCGACCGCTTTGTCTTCATAACCGACTTCAGCTGCCACGATCGAGTAGACACAAGGCGACAAGCTCGACTCATGCACCGTACGCGGCTCATAGAAGTCGAAGTTCGCACGTTTTTGCTCGAGCGTGAAGCGGTCGCTGAACGTGTACAGGCCTTGGAGCACGTCCGCCTGCTTGATAAAGTTCGAACGGAGGATGCGGTCCCACGACCAATTTTGGTTAAGTGGCAAGTGTTTCGGATCAAGGTCTTTCACTAAGATTTGCTCTTTATCCATGAACCCGTCTTGCTGCATGAACACGTCCGGGACGAGGTCGTCTTTCGGATAGTACATCTTCGTTTGGATATCAGCCCACTTCGCGAGTTCCGCATCCGTCAAGTTGAGCGTTGCTGTCAACTCGTCGAGTCGTGCCGGTTCTGCTTCTTTCAAGTAGTTGTACACTTCTTGCGTGTACTCGAGCGTCCAAGCGGCGATCAAGTTCGTGTACCAGTTGTTGTTGACGTTGTTGTCGTATTCGTTCGGACCTGTGACGCCTAGGATCATGTACACGTCTTTGTGTGGTACAAAGTTAACGCGGCTGGCCCAGTAACGCGAGATCTCGACCAACACTTCAAGTCCGTATTGTCCAAGGTACGACTTATCGCCCGTGAAGTTCGTGTAGTTGAAGATCGCGTGGGCGATCGCACCGTTCCGGTGAATCTCTTCATGGGTGATCTCCCACTCGTTATGGCACTCTTCCCCGTTCATCGTCACCATCGGATACAAGGCGCCCTTCATCCCGACGTTTTTGACCGAGTTCTCTTTCGCCTGCGGCAATTGATTGTGACGATATTTGAGCAAGTTCCACGACACTTCCGGCTTCGTCGTCGCCAAGTAAAAGTGGAGACAATACGCTTCCGTGTCCCAATACGTGGCGCCGCCATACTTCTCGCCCGTGAACCCTTTCGGTCCGATGTTGAGACGTGAGTCTTCGCCCGTATACGTTTGATACATGTTGAAGATGTTGAAACGGATGCCTTGTTGCGCTTCCGCGTCGCCGTCGATGCGGACGTCCGCGTTTTCCCAACGAGCGAGCCAAGCTTCCGTCTGCTCTGCCAAGAGCGTCTCGAACCCTTTTTCGAACGCGGCTTCGACGCGCTGCATACCGACTCCTTGCAAATTGTCAATTTCGTGGTCACGGTTCGTGACGACCGAGACGTACTTGTACGCCGTTGCCGTCTCACCCGCTGCCGCTTTGACCGTGAAACGGTTAGCGACGTAGAGGTCGGTAGCATCGAGAACTTCACAGCGTGCACCTTCGACGTCAGCGATCATCGACGCCGTGACATGCCAATCAAGTTTCTTCGTTTTTGTCGTGACGAAACCGAACCGTTCTTCGACGCCATGTTCGACCGGCAACCAGAATTTCTCATCGTAGTTCGAGTCTTCGTTGACGACGTCCCCGTCTAGATAAGGAGTGAATTCGATTTTCGCTTCATAGTTCACCGGCGTGACGTTGTAGCGAATCGCCAAAATTTCTTTGTCGACGATCGAGAAGAAGCGGACGACTTCGACGTTCGTCTCCTCGGCTCCGTTCACGAGCGTGAACGTCCGTGTGAGAACACCACGCTGCATATCGAGTTCGCGTGTGAAGCCTTTGACTTCCCACTTCGCCAAGTCAACAGGCGTCCCGTTGATCGCGACACGCAGGCCGGCCACGTTCGTCGCGTTCAATACTTTGGCGAAGTATTCTGGATATCCGTTCTTCCACCAACCGACACGCGTCTTATCGGGATAATAGACGCCCGCCACGTAAAATCCTTGGTGCGTATCATTTGAATAATCTTCTTCAAAATTCCCGCGCATCCCCATGTGCCCGTTACCGAGCGAGGTGATCGATTCTGCGAGACGGTTCTCGTTCGGGTGAAGTCCTTCTTCCGTTACTTTCCATTCGTCGACTGCAAACAATCGTTTCATCTGTCTGCCACTCCTTTTTCTCTACAAGGCTACTTGTCAGTAGACAACCGAATCGTGCAACCGCTTGTCTATGAAAGCGCTGTATTTTAATCTCACCTCTCATTTTACACGACTATACAGAGAATGCAATCGTTTGCATAAAAGTTTTTCTTTCTTTTTTTCGTCACTTTTGAAACGACAAAAAAACCTACCCTGGCACATTGGGCCAAAGTAGGTATGTCTGTATCACACGTCTGAATCGCGACCGAATGCGGCGTTCGCTTCATGACCTTCAAAGGCCGGGTTGTCACCATCGTTGAACCCGGTATCAGGCTCATCAAGAATGAGGGCATACCCACCGTCCAAAATGTCCCCGTACGCTTTGTTGACGTCGTCATCGGCCAAACCGAGATCGAGGAGCGCCCGTTTCACTTCCTGCTCTCCTTCGGCGACGCCCGCGAACTTCTGCATCCAAGAAGCGTTCGCTTCCTCGATTTTCGCATCAGTGTTCCGTTTGACGAGCGACACGTTGTCCTTGTCTCTCGTGACGACGTAAAGGTCTTTCTCGTCGTACCCGTCTTGGCTCAGTTGATCAATCTTTGAGACGAGTGCCGCCTCGTCTTTGTACGTATCAACAAATCGTTTGTTACTCATCATTTATCATCCTTTCTAGATGTTGGATTGTCCTCGATCGTGATCTTGCCTTGTCCTACTTGCCTAATATCAATCTCTTCTTTACGGAGCGTCTCGGTGACCGTCTTCGTATCTTCATTCACTTGCTTGCGGACGATGATCTCTTCGACTACGACCGGACGCTTGACGATGAAGGCGCGCTCTTCGATGACTTGGATACGTAGCTGGTCCCCTTCGTCAATCGTCCGGATGCCGGGTTTGTCGAAGTCGTAGTCTTCAATCACATCTTCAGAACCAGCATGGCGCTCTACATGTAAGTGTTCCCTCCGAACGGGTACTTCAATCGTCTGTTCAGTCTCGGTTACATGCTTGTCGATGACGAGTTCCCCCGTCTGCACCGTTTCTTTTTCAACCGCGAGTCGCTCTTCGTGCAGTTCAAGCGTCTGTTCTTCGTGCTCCTTGGAAGTGGCGCGCGGCGATCGTTTAATGTCCGCCATCTCCTCGTTTTGATCCGCGTCGACATAAAGGAACAACCGCCCTCGCTCGACTTCACCCACGAATCGTTCCCGCTGCTCGCGCGTCAACCGCATACTGCTGAGCCAGCGCTCGATCGGCCGTTCGCTTGACGTGACGAGAGACGCCACCGTATCCGGCTCATCCGCGACGAGTACGTATAGTTTTGAATGGCGTCGGATGGCGTCAGCCGTCTCAGTTCGTTTGACGAAGACATACATGTCTTCTTCTTTATATCCTTCTTGCTTCAAATCGACCGTCCGCTTGAGCAACACCTCGGGCTGGTCAAATACTTCAGAGATGATGGCATGTTTCATAACATTCGTTCCTCCTGTAAGATGAATTGGCGAAAAAAAGGATGGTCCCTCAGAGAGAGCCATCCTTGTCGAGGTGCTTGGTCATCCAATTAGATCCGGTCGCGCTCATCACGGCGCGTATGGTCAGCGTCATGTTTCCGATGGCTGTTTTCGCCTTCGATATGGGCTTCTTCTTTACGAAGCGTCTCGCGTACCGTCTCTGTATCTTTCACTTTGTCTGTGCCGACGACGATTTCTTCGGCCACGACGTCTTTCTTCGTGACGTCGACGCGCTCTTCTGTGACTGGTACACGAATCTCGTCGCGGTCTGTTGTCGCATCGAACGAATGTCCCGTCGCTTCACGGTCTCCGTCGACTTGACGTCGTTCGACGTACACTTCGTCACGCTCGACTTCGACGTCGACCCGTTCTTCGTGCTCAACGACTTCTTTTTCGACTCGGACTTCACCGGTCTGAACGCGTTCTTTATTGATTTGGAGACGCTCTTCGTGTAGTTGAAGTTTTTGCTCGTCCGTCAAATCGGTGCGGTTGCGAATGTCCTCGTCCATGTCATGGTGACGCGTCGAATCATGATTCGTTCCCGTCGCGTCAAGCCCAGTGCCGGCTGCTCCGACACCTGTTCCTGCCGCTGTTAGCGGGTCACGTGCCGTCATGTTTCCAGCCTCGTTCCCTTCAGAACCATAGCCCGCTGACGTGCGACCGCCTTCGAACGTGTCGTTGCGACCGTTGTCCAAGACGCCGTCGTCTGTATCTAATAACAAGACGAAGCCGCCGTTTTCGATATCTTGATGATGGCGTGCCGTCTCTTCTTCTGAGAAGCCGAGTTTATCAAACGTATGGCGCACTTCATCGCCGCCGTCTGCGACTCCAAAGAAGCGATCGAGCCACGATGCTTTCGTTTCTTTTACTTCTGCATCCGTTTCGCCGCGAACCATCGAAAGGTTCGATTTATCTTTTACAACAACGTACAGGTCGTCCTCGCGGTGTCCCGCCGCGCGAAGTTCATCAATTTTCGAAACAAGCTCTGATTCTTGATAGTAAGTCCCTACGTAACGTTTGTTATCCATGATTGTATCTCCCTTTCAAATTCTATATTTTTTGGTTATTGGCCGGGCTGCTCTATCGTGATTTGCTATTCTGCCGGTAATATAAGTGTTCCCTCGCGCTTTGTTTTCAACCGCTTCTCGCACAACTGTAATCTGTTTGTAACGCCATGACTTTTGCCGGATTGAACGTTCTTCCTTTATATGCATCAGAATCCGCACAAAAAAACCTTCCGCACGAAAACGGAAGGTTTCAACTCATTCAGCCGCATGGCTATTCTTTTTTTGACCACACGACTGGCGGACGACTAGATAGTGCGGGACGATGACACGTTTCCCGTACGGTGGTGCACTATCGCCGATCTGTTCGATCAGGCAGTTCGTCGCCTCGAAACCGAGACCGAAGATGTTGATCTCGACTGACGTGAGCGGCGGATTCGAATGTTCGGCGATATAGACGTTGTTGAAACTGACGACAGCGACGTCTTCAGGGATTCTCAAACCCATCTCACTGAGCGTGCTGATAACACCGAGCGCCATCATGTCATCACTGACGACGACAGCCGTCGGTGGCTCATCGACGTGAAGCAACTCCCGGACCGCTTTAGCGCCGCCTTTCGTCATGAACTCGGCACGGGCGATGTAGTCTTCCCGCACCGGGATCCCGGCTTCCATAAGCGCCGTCGCGTACCCGTTGCGACGGTCTTGGGTGACGGCCAATTTATCCGATCCGCCAATGAAGGCGATGCGGCGGTGACCGAGGTTGTACAAGTGCTTCGTCACTTCACGGCCAGCCAAGTAGTTGTCCGTATCGACGTACGTGATCGACGAGGCGTCCCCGAACGGCTTCCCGACGACGACGAACGGGAACTTCGTCTGGCGCAAATATTGGACGACTTTATCGTCTTCACGTGAATACAGGACGATGACACCGTCGACCCGGCGACCTTGGACCATCTCGATGACACCCGACAGCACTTCTTCTTCGGTCACGCCGGTCGTCATGTACAGCGAATAACCGTTTTGATGGGCTTTCGTACTGATTCCGCGCAACACTTCCGGGAAGAACGGATTTTGAAGGATTTTCGTCGCCGCGCTCGGCATAACAAGACCAATCGATTGTGTCGAGCGGTTGGCGAGACTTCTTGCATGGATGTTCGGATGGTACCCGAGTTCTTCCATCGAACTACGAACACGTTCTTTCGTTTTCTGGCTAATTCGCGGACTGTTGGCGATGACGCGGGACACTGTCGACGGTGCGACGTTGGCGTGTTTTGCGACATCTTTGATCGTGATTTGCATGGTGCTCCCCCTTGCTTCCGTTAATTCATTGTTCCCTGCGACAGGGTATTTAGCTCACGCTCTTGCGGCGCTTCCACATGACCAGACCCGTCAAGAACAGCGGAATCGCGACGACGAGCAGACCAATCGTCCACATGTTCACTTCCGATTCTTCGACGACATAGGCGTTGGCGCTTTCGCCAGCGAGCTTGATAGTG
The DNA here is from genome assembly GCF_001816105.1 of Exiguobacterium sp. SH31. Taxonomy (NCBI): domain Bacteria; kingdom Bacillati; phylum Bacillota; class Bacilli; order Caryophanales; genus Exiguobacterium; species Exiguobacterium sp. SH31. The sequence continues at coordinate 5,105 of NZ_LYTG01000091.1, read as the reverse complement.
AACGTGCCACGTTTTTCCGTGACAAGTTGTGAGAACAAGAGACCGCGGAGCCGTTGATCTTCACCGACTTCGCTTACCTCGAATTCAATCTCTGTATCCTCATCGTTCATATTGATGGCGTACAAGGCGACCTCATCGCCGTCACGACGCTCGAACACGGCCATGCCGTCTTTCGAGGCAATCATCCGTTGCTCTCCAGTGGCGAAGACGGGATAGTCTTCCCGCATCCGGTTCATCGTCGCGACGTATTCATGTAACTCTTCATTCCCTGGGAAATCCGTCATCACCCGGTTGGCCGGATCGGCCCCACCGGTTTGTGCGTTTTCTGTCCCTTGAAATAAAATCGGCATACCAGGCGACGCATAGAGCGTGAACAGTGCCAGGCGAAGTCGCCGTTCTGCCGACTCGGCTCCACCAAGTCCAGCGACGTGCATGAACCGCTCGACATCATGGTTGTCTAGGAACGTCGCCATTTGGTTCGGATCGTTGAAAAATGTCTGGGCATAGCTTGCCGCCACATCGATTTCGTCGACGTTGGCGTGCTTTTGCGTCATCGTCTTCGAGACGCGATCATAGAATGTGAAGTTCGTGATGCTATTGAATCCTAAATCGTCGTATTCGGCGACGTATTGCGGATTCGGATCGAACACTTCGGCCAACAAGTAAAAGTCAGGGTCGACTGCTCGCACCGCTTCTACAAAATCTTTCCAAAACGGTTTGTCGACGTGGCGGACCGTATCGAGTCGATAGCCATCGATGCCGGTCTCTTCAATCCAATAAGTAGCGGCGTCGATCAAATAATCTTTCACTTCAGGGTCTTCCGTTTTAAAGTCCGGCAAGTCGAACAACCAGTGCGTCTCGACTTGCTCTTGGTCTTGCCAGAGCACGATCGGCAACTCGTCATGGAACCAATCCGGTCGTTCCTCGACCCATGGATGTTTCGGACCGACATGGTTGACGACGAAGTCAAGAATGACTTTCATATCGCGCTTATGCGCCTCATCGACGAGTTCTTGCAAATCTTCTTTCGTCCCGAACTGGGGATCGATGTCATAAAAATCTTTGATCCAGTAGCCGTGGTAACCGTCCGGCATGTTCTGAAACACCGGCGTCAACCAAATCGACGTAAATCCGAGCGATTCGATGTAGTCGAGCTTCTCGATCACACCTTGAATGTCGCCTCCGTGAAACGCTTTTGGATCATTCTTGTCGACTTGGTCGTTGTTGTCAGGATTCCCGTCAACGAACCGGTCGACCATAATAAAGTACATGCGTTCTTGTTCCCATGTTGCTGCTTCTTTCGCTCCGACGATTGTAGGAAACAAAAGAAGCGACAGGAGAACGAGCACGACGCCTCGCCTCATATCGCTTCCCCCTTTTTGAGTATTAACCTTTCGTACCACCCGCAGTGAGACCGGAGACGAAGTAACGTTGGAATATGAAGAACAAGAGGACGATCGGGAGGGCCGAAAGGACGGCTCCTGCCGCGAACAACGTAAAGTTGTTGTCGAATTGTCGCGAGATCATATTGTAAAGTCCAACCGCTAGCGTCTGCTTCTCAGGAGTACGAAGGACGAGCGATGCCAAGATGAAGTCGTTGAACGGGCCCATGAAGTTGAACAAGGCGATCGTTGCGACAATTGGCTTCGCGAGCGGCAAAATGATTTGCCAGAAGATACGGAGGTGACCGGCACCATCCATCCGAGCAGCCTCATCGAGCTCCTTCGGAATCGTATCGAAGTAACCTTTCGCCAGGTACGTGTTCATCGGAATCGCCCCACCGGCGTACAGCAAGATTAGCGCTGTATGCGTATCAAGAAGGCCGAGCATGTTGAGTAACACAAAAATCGCGATGATGGCAACGAATTGCGGGACCATCTGCAAGACGAGGAACAAGATGAGCGAGTTCTTCCGTCCGACGAAACGGTAACGCGAGAACACATAACCAGTAATCGTAACTAAAATTACAGCGAGCGCCATCGTGATGAAAGCAATCTTCAATGTGTTCACATACCATAAACTATAATCCGAAATTGTTAGATCAAACAAGTTTTTATAGTGAATGAGCGTTGGGTTTGATGGGATGATCGTTGACGTGATCGTACGACCCGGGTTAAATGACGTTCCTACTACCCAAAGCATCGGATAGAGAATAATGATCGACGCAAGCGTCAAGATGACATAAGAGAACGCCAAATTGATTCGTTTTTGTTTTTTCATATCAGACCATATCCTCGTCTTTGAAAGATTTTGTCCGACGGAACTGGATGACGGCTAGTGTCATGATGAAGAATGACAAGATGAGCGTGATCGCAGCCGCAAGTCCGTATTGCGGGTTAGCCCCGAGCGACAATTTGTAAATCCATGAAATCAAGATGTCGGTACCACCGGCAGTTTGTCCTGGGACAGCCGGCCCACCACCATTGAAGAGATAGATGATGTTAAAGTTGTTAAAGTTGAACGTGAACTGCGTGATGAGAATCGGTGCTGTTGCGAACAAGAGCATCGGCAATGTGATCAGACGGAACTTATCAAAGATGTTCGCGCCGTCAATCGTCGCAGCTTCATACAAGTCGCCCGGGATCGACTGCAAGACACCGGTCATGAGCGTCATGATGAACGGGAAACCGAGCCACCATTGAATCAAGATGAGCGCACTACGTGTCGCTGTCGGGTCGGTCATCCAGCTAATCGGATCGAGACCAAAGGCCGGCAAGATTGTCGTATTGAACACACCGAACGACTCGTTGAACATCGAGCGGAAAATTAAGATCGTGATGAACGCTGGTACGGCCCATGACAAGATCAAGATTGAACGGAACAAGCGACGGAACCGAAGTCCTTCTTGGTTCAACAGAACGGCAAGGAAAATCCCGATCGCGATGACACCGACCGTTGAAGCGACCGTCCAGACGAGCGTCCAACCGAGAACGCCGACGAACGTGTCGCGCCAAATGTCGATTTCAAAGATGCGTGTAAAGTTTTCGAACCCGATCCACTCGACGAGTTTTGCCGGTGGCGCGTTGTTGTAACGATAGTTCGTGAACGCGATCAAGAACGTAAAGATCAGCGGCAACACGACTGTGAAGACGAGCAAGATGAGCGACGGGATCAACATCAAGTATGGGAATCCATGGTCGCGCAAGTTGCGAAGTTGCACTTGGAACGTTGGCACGTTTAGGTGCTGATCACGAATGCGACCGACTCGGTAAGCGTCACGAATGTTCCAAATGTAGAACGCGATACCGAAGAACAGTAAAATTATTGCGACAATACCTTCTACCATCAAGAAGATGGAGTGGTCGTTACGAGGTCCTGCTACTTCGCCAAGCGTGATCAATCCCCAAAGGCCACCACGGTCACCAGGTCCTGCGCCCGCCCCTTTGAAAAATAGATCGTAGTTTACTGCAAAATAAGACATGATGACGATAAAGAACGCAATCGCCTTCGCACGTTGGTTGTTATAGAACTGCCCCGCTCCCGGAATGATCGAGAGTAATGCGGCGTTCCGAGCATGATTGGTCGGTTTGTCCGGTCGTTGTTCCGGTGTTTTTGGGTTCGGAATTGAAGCCATCCTCAATTTCTCCTTTCAATTTGAGCAAATCAATCGAGCAAGCGTTTGCTCAATTTCAGAAAATGATGGGGAACGCCATGTGGCGTACCCCGTCATTTCACAGCCTTATTGGTTGTTTGCTTGGATTTGTTGCTCGATGACTTTAACAGCATCGTCAGCTGATTTTTGTGCATCTTGCTTGCCAGTCGCTACGAGCTGAAGCGCTTGTGCCATTGGCTCCCAAACTTGTCCCATTTCAGGAATGTTAGGCATTGGGATTGCATTTGTCGCTTGATCGAATACCGCTTTCGCAACTTCGTTCGCCGTGATTGTCTCATTCGTCTCGAGTGCTGCTACCGGTGGGATCTCGTTGTATGCTTCAAACATTTTCAATGCGTTCTCTTCATTTGTAAGTTCTGCGAGGAACATTTCAGCCCACTCTTGGTTCTCAGTGTAAGCAGAGAGTGCATATGTTTTCACACCCATGAACGTCTTGATTGGCTCACCGTTCGGAAGTGTTGGCATTGCCGCCGCTCCGAGGTTGACGCCAGCATCTTCGTAACCAGCAACAGCCCAAGGTCCGTTCATAACTGTGTGTGCTTTCTTCTCAGTGAAGAGTTGGTCCATCGCTTGGCCGCCAGACTCGCCGATCAATCCTTTAGGGAAGAGGCCTTCTTGGTACCATTTGCCGATGTAGTCGAATCCTTCAACTGCGCCTTCGTTGTTCAAGCCGATGTCGGTTGGGTCGAGCGCGCCGCCGTCTTCTTTGAAGACGTAACCGCCGAAGCCAGCAACTACACCGTGAGCGAAGTAGAAGTTATCCCAAAGACCGAGGAAGCCGTACTCGCCTTTGTCTTTAAGATCTGTAGACAACTTGTAAAGGTCGTCCATTGAAGCAGGAGCTTCTGAAACCAAATCCTTGTTGTACATGAGGACTGGTGTTTCAACTGATTTAGGATAGCCGTAAGCTTGTCCGTCGAACATGACAGCCGATTTCGAAGCATCTGTGAACGCTTCGAGCGCACCTTCGTCAGCGAGCGGTGCCAAGTGACCTTGGTCAGCGATCGTGCCGATTTGGTCATGCGGTACGAGAACGATATCCGGACCTTTACCAGCTGGGCCGTCAAGCGCCAACTTGTCTTTTTGGTCCGTCATTTGAACTTCGACGACTTCTACTGCGACGCCGTGTTCTTCTTCAAACGCTTTCGCAACTTCTTTCGTCGTTTCCGACTTTTCAATATCTTCCCAAATTACGATTTTTTCTGGCTTGTTCTCGCTAGTAGAACCGCCTTCGTTAGTAGAACCGTTATCCGTACCACCACCACATGCAGCAAGTGCACCGAATGCTAATACTGCTGTTGAAAGTCCTGCTACCATTTTTTTCATCTTCATGATGAAAAACCTCCCCAAGGAAATTAGTATGGTCAGATTTGCGCACACGTACTAAACGACTGATTTTAATCAACTCCGCTACGAAATCAGTCATTTAGTGAAAACGTTTGCATCCTCACCTCAATTTTTATTATACAGTTGTGTAAGCGTTTTACAAGAC